>CBIHRX010000065.1:0-24892 GCA_966212555.1 uncultured Massilia sp. | reverse complement strand
CGGCCTGCAAAGCCGTCTAGACGGGTTCGACTCCCGTCCTCGCCTCCAGCATATCAGTAGATCAGCGCTGTTTCGCTGATCTACGTCACGAGTTCGCCTCGTGTCCGCTGCGTCGGGCAATTGGGCGTGGGCACACTCGTAAGGAACCTCACCAACAGGCAAACGTAACGATCAGCGAGCTCGGCTTATTGAGTACTGACGTGCCCACGTCAGCCGCGCAGGTCATGCGCGGCGATCCTCATGATGTTGACCAAGGCGTCGCGGCGGGCACATATACTATCTGTTTCAGATGCTTGGCTCATGCCTCGAGGAACCTCTGCCGGCCTTACTCGCTGACCGTGCTGCCGACATCATCCGATACCTGTAGCGCTCCGCTGTCATCGATGGCAAGGGCAACAGCGCAGCCTTTTGCATGGACATCTGCCAAAAAGCCTGTGTTTATCGCGTACTCCATGTATCGATCGCATAGTGCGGACGCGGCCAGACAAGCCGTGTCGCCATCTGCATAGTCTTGCCAAACCGATGGTCCGTCGAGCGTACGCATGCGTGGACTGAACGCAGGCATCAAACGGTAGTGCATCGTAACCTGGGTTTCCGACTCGTCAGCCGGACTACTGTGCTCTTCCTTAGCCCTAAACATTTAAGCGTAGTTCAGTTATGCTTAAAGACTTCTGGCGAGGGAACAAAGTCGATGGCAACAATCAAGCAGGTAGCACATTTGGCCAGTGTCGGAGTCGCAACGGTATCGCGGGTCATCGGCGGTAAAGGGGCAGTGTCGCCGGACGTCGCCAAACGAGTGCTTAAGGCGATCGAAGAGCTGCAGTATCGGCCGTCTCATGCGGCACGTTCGCTGCAGCAGGGCACAACGCAGACAATTGGCGTCTACATCCCGATCCTGTCCGGCACCTTCTACACGCCCATCCTGCAGGCAATTGACGAGGAACTGCGCGCCGCAGGCGTGCAGATGGTGGTCGCGTTCGGCTCAGGTGGCGGAGATGCACACGCGCGCGCGAAGCGCGGCGTCGAGTTCCTGATAGAGCGGGGCTGTGACGGCTTACTTGGGATGGCACTTCCGCTGCTCGACGAGGACTTGGCTGCACTGGGTGCGAAGCGGGAGCGTATTGTCATCCTCAACCATAGCGTAGACGCAATACGCGACCAATGCTTCACGCTCGACCACTATCTTGGTGGACAACTGGCGGCACGTACGCTACTCGAGCGTGGGCATCGTGAAATCGCAGTCATCGCAGGGCCGGCGGACTTGGCGGACAGTGTACAGCGTCTAAAGGGCTTTCTCGACGAAATAAGCAGTGCCGGCATCGACCCGCGCAGCATGTGGATCGTCGAAAGCGACTTCACAGCGGCTGGCGGGCGGCACACCGCGAAGGAACTGCTTCACTCGGAGCAACGCTTCACGGCGGTATTCTGCGCGAACGACGAGATGGCCATCGGCGCGTTGTCTTGCTTTCAGGAGGCTGGGATCCGCGTGCCGCACGACGTCTCCGTGATTGGCTACGATGACACGCCAAGTGCCGACTACTCGGCGCCACGACTGACGTCCGTACGTCTGCCGTGGCGCGAGATCACGCAGAATGGCATTTTGCAACTGCTGAATCTCTGCTACGGACTCGACCATCCAGTAGAGCGTGATTTTGAGATCCGGGTGACGCAGCGCGTTTCCGTCAGCGCTCCGGCAGCATGAGAAATCCAGGACGAACCCGTTATCGAACTTGGTGCTCGATAGCGGGTGTCGATAGTGTGCCGATGATCGGTCAGTCCCACGCAACACTCCAAAGCGACTGTGCTGCTACGCCTCACGCTACGACCAGCTTCACGGATTTCAATTGGGTCGAACTGCTGCCCGCACTGATCACAAGGGTGCCTGACTCCACCGCCCGTTTCATGCTGGCGTCCCAGAACGCCACCGCGTCGGGTCCGAGTTCGAAACGCAGCGTAACCCTTCCGCCGGAAGGCACCGTGACCCTTCGAAAAGCCTTCAGTTCAAGTATGGGACGCGGTACGGAGCTGACCACATCGCGCACATAGATCTGCACGACTTCCTCGCCGTCGCGCGACCCCGTGTTGGCGACGTCCACCTCCACCTTGAAGGTTTCCTCACGACCGATCCGGTCCTTTGCGAGGCGTGGCGCTGACACGTCAAACGTCGTGTAGCTGAGGCCGTGCCCGAACGGGTACAGGGGCGTCCTCTTCGCCTCGATGTATGGGTGTCGATCTGCCGACGGATGGCGGTTGTAGAACGCTGGCAGGTCGCCGACCGAACGGGGGATACTGACGGCAAGCTTTCCACCTGGGTTCACCTTGCCGAACAACACGTCAGCAATTGCATTTCCACCTTGCTCGCCCAGGTACCAGCCCTCGATCAGGGCGTTGGCCTCGTCCGCAAGACGGTTCACCGCCAGCGGGCGGCCGTTCAACAGGATGGCCACAACCGGCTTGCCACAGCCGAGCATGGCGTCGACCAGTGCATCCTGATCGCCGTACAAACCGAGCGAATTCCGATCGCCGGGAACGCTCGACGCGACCGTTTCACGGGTAATTTGTTCGTTGTCGCCCACCACCAGCACAACCACGTCCGAACGTTGGGCAAGCTCGACCGCAGCGGCGATCCGCGCCCGGTTCTCGTCTGCCGGCACCTTGCGAATGACCGGCGTCTCCGGGCGCATGCCGGCCGCCACGGGCGGCGTGATCCATACCCCATCCGACTGCTCGACTCGCACATTGGTGCTGGCATGGCGCAGGCCGTCCAGTACGCCGACCACCGCCTTGGGCCACCCGGAGTAGCCTCCCAACATCGGGGTAACCGAATTCGGGCCGACCAGTGCGATGCGTAGCCCCTTTGCACCATCCAACGGCAGCACACCATCGTTCTTGAGCAGCACGACCGCCTTTTGTGCGGATAGGCGGGCGAGTTCGACTGCCTGTGGATCTTCCAGAACCTCGGCGGCACGCTGTGGGTCGACATAGGGGTTCTCGAACAGCCCCGCCTCAAACTTCAGCGAAAGAATGCGCGCGACTGCCGCATCTATACTCGCCTGCGGCACACGGCCCGCCACGACCAATTTCGCGAGTTTCTGGTAGCTGCTTCCATCTGGCAGGTCGGCGTCGACGCCGGCACGCATGGCGAGGACCGCGGCGCCATCATCGTCTTCCGCCATGCCGTGCAGGCTGGCAATTTCGCCCACTCCACCGTAGTCGCTCATGTAGGCACCCTGGAAGCCGAGCAATCCACGCCCGGTCTCCTGCAACAGGTGGGCGTTTGCATGCGCCGGCACACCGCCCACCTCGTTATACGAAGGCATCATGATTGCGGCCTTCGCAGCGATGGCGGCTTGGAAGGGCGGCAGGAAGGTCTCGCGCAAGGCGCGCTCGGACATATCGGAAGGACCGGTGTTCAGACCGTTCTGCGGCGTTCCGTGAATAAAATGCTTGAGGGTCGCGAAGACATGGTCTGAACCGATCGGGCGCATGGTTCCCTGCAGGCCCCTTACCGCCGCCGCCCCCATCGTAGCAACATGAAATGGATCTTCCCCAAACATTTCCTCACTGCGGCCCCAACGCGGGTCGCGCACCAGATCGAGAACCGGGCTGAGTCCCACGGTGACACCGCGACGCCGCGCCTGGCGGGCTGCCACCGCGAAACACTGCTCGACGAGCGCGGGATCCCAGGTGCTGCCCAGAGCAGGCGGGATCGGGAACGAAGTCGCACCCTTGACGGCCAGTCCATGTGCTGTTTCTTCGTGAAACAATACCGGGATACCTAGCCGGGTCCGCTCTACTGCGTAGCGCTGTACCGCGTTGACAAAGGCGATAGCGTCTTCCGGCTCACGGAAGGATTTGGTCTGAAAGTGGCTACTACCGGCCGTGTCCGAGGGCCTGCCGATCTGGCCGATCCCATGCGGAATGACCTTTGTCGCCTTCTCGGGCGAAAACGCCAGCGTTTCCTTGTCGGTAATGCTCGCCTTGGTCATCCACATCGAACGAAGCTGCGCTACCTTTTCGTCGAGTGTCATTCGGCCCAGCAAATCACGTACGCGCTCTGCAATCGGCGCACTTGACCTTTTGTAGACAGGCTGCGACGCGCCTAAAGCCGGAAGTGCGAATGCGAGGCCGGTGGTGGTCAACAGCGTACGCCGGGTCATTTTCATTGTCTGTCTCCTCGAAACGTTCGTAGATCGCGAAATACATACGTACTCGCGCTTAACGCAAACACCCGGAACGTGCAAAAAATCTCGCACTTTCCGGTGCATACCTCAATTGTCCAACTCGAATTCCCTGCGGAGGCGAATGTCGTCAGAAGCGCTACCCAGCATCAGCTCGAACCGGCCAGGTTCTGCGCCCCAGTGCAGCTTGTCGTCGTGGAAGGACAGCAGTTCGCGATCGATTTCGAAGCTGACACGCCGGATTTCGCCAGGCTCCAGGCGCAACTTGCGGAAGCCCTTCAATTCCTTCACCGGACGTGCGATCGACGCAACCGGATTGCGCAGGTAGAGCTGTACCACCTCTTCGCCCGCGCGCTTGCCCGTGTTCTGCAGGTCGAAGGACACGGTCAGTTTGCCGTTGCCCATCATGCGCGGCGCCGAAAGCGCCAGATTCGAGTAGCCAAATGTCGTATACGACAAGCCGTGGCCGAAAGCGAACAGCGGGGTATTCGGCGAATCGATATAGATCGAGGCATACTGTCCTTCGACCTCCGGTATTGGACGGCCGGTGCTCAAATAGGAGTAGAAGATCGGCACCTGCCCCAGGCTGCGCGGGATCGTCATTGGGAGCTTGGCGGATGGGTTGTAGTCGCCGAACAGCACGTCCGCCAGTGCATTGCCGCCTTCCGTGCCCGGCAGCCAGGCATAGACAATTGCGTCAGCCTTGCCGGCCAGTTCGGAAAAGACCAGCGGCCGTCCGGCGAATATCACCAACACGACGGGTTTGCCGGCCGCCTTCGCCGCCGCCTGCACGCGCGCGAATAGTTCAGCCTGCCTGCCCGGCAGCGAGATCGAGGTCTGCGAGCGGGCTTCGCCGGTTTGGTCGAAGCTTTCCCCCAGTGCGACCAGCACGACGTCGGCATCGCGCGCCGCGCGCACGGCCGCGTCGAAACCGCGCGTATCGGTGCAGGCGACGTCGCAACCCGTCACCACCGTTAACCGCGTGTCCTTGCCCGCGTGGGTGCGCACGCCGTCAGCCGGTGACACGACGTGGGCCGCGTCGGAATGCACGACCCATGAGCCTTCGAGGTCGCGTCGCGCATTTGCCAGGGGACCGATGAGCGCGATACGGCGGGTGCTGCGCGTCAGCGGCAGTACGTTGCGCTCGTTCTTGAGCAGCACCATCGAGCGCTTGGCCATATCGCGCGTGGCGGCCCGGTGCTCGGGGCGCGCCATAACTTCCTTCTCGCGCGCTGCGTCGATGTATCGGTACGGGTTGTCGAATAGGCCGAGTTCGAACTTTTTAGTCAGCACATGGGCCACGGCCGTATCCAGCGTCTTTTCGCTCACCCTTCCTGCCCGTACAAGGTCGGCCAGGTGCGTACGGTAAGCGTAGCCTTCCATATCGATGTCGTTGCCCGCGTTGATCGCGCGCGCACCTGCATCCGCCAGGTCGGCAGCGAAGCCGTGACGCACCATCTCGGCTACCGAACCCCAGTCGCTGATGACGATGCCGTCGAAACCCCATTGCTGGCGCAGGATATCCTTTTGCAGCATGGCGTTACCGGTGGCAGGAATGCCGTTCAGCGTGTTGAACGAGTTCATGAACGCGGCCGCGCCCGCCTGCGCGGCCGCCTTGAACGGTGGCAGATAGACCTCGGCCAACTGTTGTCGACTCATGTCGACGGCCTGGTAATCGCGCCCCGCGATGGCCGCGCCATATCCCGCGAAGTGTTTTGCCGTCGCCATCACGCTGTCGAGCTGACCCAGTCCCTTGCCCTGGAAACCTCGCACCCGCGCGCGCGCGATCGCGGCGCCGAGAAAGGGATCTTCACCAGCGCCTTCCACTACCCGGCCCCAGCGCGGATCGCGCGCGATGTCGACCATCGGCGCGAAGGTCCAGTGCACACCGGATGCTGCAGCCTCGGTGGCGGCGATACGCGCCGAGTGCTCGATGGCCTCCATGTCCCACGATGCCGCTTCTCCTAACGGGACCGGGAATACGTTCTTGTAGCCATGGATTACGTCTACCGCGAACAGCAGCGGTATCTTGAGGCGGCTCTGCATCGCAAGGTCCTGCAATGTCCGCGTCTCGTCCAACGTCCTGACGGCCAGCATCGACCCGATGCGGCCCGCAACGATGTCGGCGCGCTTATCGACGCTCTTGCCCTCGGCGCTCGTGGGACCGGTCATTTCGAGGGCTGCCACCTGGTTCAGCTGGCCGACCTTTTCCTCCAGTGTCATGCGTGCCAGCAGGGCCTGGACCTTGGCGTCGATCGCCGGGTCGGCGCCCTGAGCAAGCGGAACAGCGGCGCCGGCGCATAGCATGGCCAGCGACATGAGGGTACGCTTCATAAATTTCCTTTCGGGATTGAAAACAGTGTTTTTTGTAGCGGAGGGCGCTCACGTTCCGGGCGTTTGACCAGCACAATTGGGAACGCAGCCGCAGGTCTTTCGTCATTCGTCGGCATGAAGGCCCTGTCCACGCAAAGACAGGCTGCGGACTGCCTGGTTACCCAGGCCGTCCGCAGAACGCTGGCATCAGAATTTGTAGCGTGCGCCCAGCATGTAGCGCGGTCCGAACTGCACTGCCGATAGCACTTCCGTATCGTTGCGGCCGTGCTTGCGCTGGGTGGCATTGGTGAGATTGATTGCCTCCAGCGAAAGGCTCAGGTTCTCGTTGACGTTATAGCCCACCGATAAATCGACCTGGCCGTAAGGTTCGGTGTAGCCTGGCTGGGGCTTATAGGCTGCATTGGTCGAGTTCAGGAACTCGCCACGCCAGTTGTAAGCCAGACGCACCGACAGCTTGCTGTCCTCGTAGATACCCACCAGGTTGGCCGAATTCGACAGGCCGAGCAGGGCGAACTGGGCCACGCCGTTCGACGTGGACGGCGCCGTGTTGTCGTAGCGCAGGCCCGACTTCACGTAGGTGTAGTTCGTCTGGAAACCGAAGCCGTTGTTGAACATATGTTGCCAGTTAATCTCGACGCCCTTCGCGTTGGCCTTGTTCGCGTTAACCGTGGTGGACAAACGCAGCGGCAGGCCTGGATCCCCGGGGAGGCCGATGATCTGGCCACCCTGGTGGCCGTCAGGCTGCAGCCCGATCGAATTCACCCCTGGCTGGCCCGCGAAGTGCGTGAAGATGTAGTCGCGAATGCAGAACGTGTCGGTGCCGCAGCCGCTGGCCGAGGCAGCGTTCCAGTACGGGCCGTTGACCGGGGTCGTCGCCGTGGTCGATGCGGAGGTCACGATCGTCGACCCGGGAAAGCCGCTCAGGTCCTTGTTGAACAGGCCAACCGACAGCATGCTTTGCTTGCTGTAGTACCATTCGGCAGACAGGTCAAGGTTGTTCGACTTGGCCGGGCGCAGCGCCGGGTTGCCTGTCGAACCGTCCAGGCCGCGGATATTCGCGATCGACTCCAGCGTCGTGCCGCCCTGTATCTGGTTCCACTGCGGGCGGCCGATCGACACTCCCCAGCTGGCGCGCAACTTCAGGTTCGACGTCACGTCCATGTCCCAGTCCACCGACGGCAGCCAGTAATGGTAAGACGCGCTCTCGGGCACCTGCACGCCCGGTGCGAAGCCGATGACGTACTCGTTCTGCGTACCCCAACTCACCGACCTCGGGTACTGGATCTTGGAGGTCGTGTCGACTTTGGTCTTCTCGTAGCGCACACCGATACCGGTATGCATCGGCAGCGCCGTATCCCACTCAGTGTTGAACTGTGCGAATAGCGAGTTGGTCTTTTCCTTCAGAGCGCGGATTGTGCTTGGATTGTCCAGGCTCGGCGCCCACACGCCAGTATACGATTCCTGGCCAGCGTGATTGACGTCCGGGCTGTTCGAGGCCGTGAAGTTTTTCGCGTCCTGCAGAACCTTTTCGAAATCCGCGATGTACATGGTCGGGAACTGCTTCGGATCGCCCGCACCGCCCAGCTTGCTGAAGTACTGCGTGTAGTTGATCGGCACGAGATTGGCCTGGTTGAAGTACTGGCCGGCCTTCGGACGGTCCTTGACCACGCCGCTCCATGCGTTCTGCTGGACTTGCTGGAACGCCGAATCGAACCTGGTCGTAACGCTGCCGAGGCCGAAATTCAGGTTCGACGATTCGCGGATCTTCAGGCTTCCCGCGGCCTGGACCTGATCGACAGTCTGCTTGACCATTTGGTCCTGGAAGAACGAGCCGGAAACCTGGAACGGCTGCGGCGTGTAGTCAAGCTGCAAGACCGGCATTTCCTGGGTCAGGTCGAGCGTATTGCTGTTTCGACCGAAGCTGGCGATATTGAGGTCGTTGCCAACGCCGTACGGGCTGTCCTTGCCGGCTTTCGATACCGAATGGTGTGCATCCAGCGAGAACTTCAAGCCAGGATTGACGCGGTATTGGGTGTTGAAGCCGAGCGAATTGAGCGTCGTCTTCGTGCCCGCGCGAACCGCAAGCATGTTGAGGTCTTGGGGATCTTTTCCGTAGTTTTCCGTATAGCTGTTTGGCGACTGCACTGCGCCATTGCCGAAGTCCACGCCAGAGATCAGGTTTTTGCCGCTGAACCAGGCTTGCAATGCGTTCGACGCGACTCGCTGCTTGTTCTCGAAGTAGGTGTAGTCCAGGGTGTTGGTCCAGTCCTTCGTTGGACGGAACTGGAACGTCAGCTGGCCGTTGGTACGCTTGCGCTGGGTACCCTGGAGGACGTAGTACACGCTCTGTGGCGTATCGTAGAGTTGATTGCCGCTCAGACCGGTGATGCCTTTCGCATTGACCAGCGTGCCTGCCGGATCGGCAGCGCCGGCGTACGGACCCAGGTAGCCATCACCGACTTTTGCCTCGGCGAACCCCGAGTTGCGCGCCTGATAGCTGGCGGTCAGCGACACGCCGAACATATTGTCCGGGCCGAATCTGCGGCTGAGCAGGGCAGAGACCTCGGGCGTGACGTTCTTGCCCTTGAGCTGGCCAGGCAGGTTGATGTTCGACCGGTCGTAGTCGAGCTTGGCGCCGATACTGGTTTTGTTGCCCAAGTTCAGCGGACGGCCCGTCATGATGTTCAACGTAGCGCCGACGCCGCCCGCCGGACTGTCGGCGCGCGAGCTCTTGTACACCTGGACCTGCGAAATCGCTTCCGACGCCAGGTTTGCGAAGTCGAACGAACGCGAGTCGCTGGAGGCAAGGTTCGCTGACGGCATCTGGCGGCCGTTCAGCAGCACGAGATTGAAGTCGGGGCCGATGCCGCGCACGGTGACGCGCGAACCTTCGCCATTGGAGCGGTCGATCGACACGCCGGAAATACGCTGGACCGCTTCGGCGAGATTGGTATCGGGGAACTTGCCGATGTCGTCGGCGACGATGCCATCGACGATACCGTCGGAATTGCGTTTCAGGTTCAGCGTCGATTGCATCGATGCGCGGATGCCCGTCACGACCACTGTGTTGGCTGCTGAGGCTGCTTGAGGCGCGTCGACGTTCGTGGCGGCCGGGGCACCGGCTTCCTGTGCCAGCGCTGGTACAAACATCGCGCAACATGCGCTAGCAACCGCAAGAACGATAAGGCGAGGGCGGGTGCACGGAAATACGGTCTCTCGATTCAAGTGTGGCACGGTGTCTCCTGTATGAAATTATGGTCGGCGTTAAATTTCGGTAAGTTAAAGCAATTTTTTTGGTATCGTTTCCAATTTTCGATAGCAAAAGTCTTGTGAGTGCTATAACGCTTTGAAAAATAAGGAAATGTATGCCAAATACCATCGTTCCATAACCATCATGGAAGATATGGCTATATTTTTGGTATCGGTTCCAAAAAGATGTATTTTTAGATCTTTTGATTTTGGTGTCAATAAAGATGATGTGGTAAATTCACAACAAAGTTCGTTTTGAAAACGATTCCATTCGAAGTAAAAAATTTTTGGTATCGTTTCCATTCGTGCGGTTTATATGGAAAAAGTGACAGATCAAGGTCACTAGTCCGAGCCGACCCTTGGCACGAAGCGGACATCAGTGCGGCTGACGTCGGCCAACAGTCGCCCGCTATCCGGGCGTAGCGTAGAAAGGTGCGGATGGACAGAAACGAGCATCTCGGACATGCACTGATGTTGAGCGCTTTGTTGCGTGGGTACATCGTCCATTCAGACGGTGGCCACCCGGCCCCCCAGCGAGGTTTCTTTCGCAATCGCCAGTTTTGCTACATAAACCCTAGTCGCATGCATTGGAAAAATCTGCATGCCGATCGAAGAACGAGCATTCTGTGATGAGGTAATCATGGGTCGCTGAACGCAATCCAGTGTGCACATGAATCGAGTGGACGGGCGGATCTAACGTCTTCGTGTAACTGATCGGAAAGGGCGCAGACTACTTCGCCAGTGTACTTGCGAGGAGTTGTGCGAAATGCAAGGGAGAGTCCAGACGGTACCCTACTGCTCACCAACCTAGTTTCATTTTGATAAAGCTGGTCAAACGATCGGCGTTGATCTTGTGCTGCATGAGGCGTGGGTGCTGGCTATACCCAGTGAAGGGGAAAAAAAGCGTATCGATACGGGCATCGTTGTCCTCGATACGGATCTGGTCTACCGCACTTTTGACATACCCGGGCCAGGGCGAACCGGTCTTGGTTGCATCCATGCTGCCTAGCGCACACACGATATATGCCTTCGGATAAAGTTGTCGGATGCGCTTTACGAATTTCATGTAACTCGCTACGCGCTGCTCGTCGTCGGGTTCAGGCTGCAGTTTATGAAGCTGACCGATTAGCGACGAATCGTTCTGCATGAGGTTTATGACAACCACGTCAGGTGTCCATGCCGAGAAATCCCAGCGACTGCCGTTGTTCCCCACCGCGTTCAACTGGTCGTAAAAATCCCAGATCGTGAACGGGACATAGCTGGCCATGATGCCGATGCCGCTCTGCGAGGTCATATGAAGTTCCGCATTCAATGCCCGCGCGGTGATCGCGGCATAGGATAAGTAGCTGTTTTTTTCTCGTGCCAGAGCGTCCACGCCATTGATTGGCGCTTCGTTGCCCATGCCACTGGTCACGGAGTCACCAAAGAATTCGATGCGGCGCAACGGCCTTGGCGACGGTCGCAATAATTGGCCATTGTCCGCGAGCTCGACGCCTAGAAATACCGTCTCACCTTCTTGGCCTTCGGTACGCTTGGTTATCAAAAAGCTGTGCTTGCCTGGAGCCAAACCGCTTGCAACCTCATATGTTTTGCTGCCTTGGCGGGCTCGGACAATTACCGGGTGGGCATCGTCACCGTCCAGAATGACGTTAAAGTAGTTAGCGCCGCTCTTGTCGTCCAGAGTGATCGCCAATGAGCTGCCGGTAAAGTTGGCCGCAACGCTGGACTGTGGCCAGGATAGCACCGGTGCGGACGGTGACGAGAAGTCAATGCGCCCGGAAAACTGGAAATGCCTGTCACTCGCAGGCACCTTAGTAGCGGCGCAGGCGAGATTGGCACTCAAGAAAAAGGGCAGGGTTAATAGCGTTAACGTCAAGATAAGGGGATGTCGTTTCATAGGATAAGCATGAGGATCTGAATTTGGCGCGGATTTCAGCTTATTTTGGTAAGCGTTCCGGTCAGCGCAGACTTCGAAAGTTGTGTGCGCCGCCGATTCCGTATGGCTGCTTTTCGTACCGTGCTACTTCAGCGAGGTGGGGTCGGGAACGAGCGTCATCGATGCCTTCAATCCCTCCAGCGACGCCTGGGCTGACTCTAGTTGCCCCATTCCGTCCGGATAGTCTTCCTGCTCGACGATGATCCACTGGGTGCCGCCCGTCTCGCGCACAGCGCGCAGCAGTTCCGTCCAGTCCGCCCCGTCCTTGCCGATGATCGGCACGCTGGTCGGGTCTGCAGTCGGTTTGCCCTTGAAATGCGTGGTAATAGTGCGACCCGGATAGCGTCGTACGTACGCAGCCGGGTCCTTGCCCGCAGACAGTGTCCAGCCCACATCTTGTTGCAGGATCATTTCCCGGGGGGTGTTTTGCGCGATAACGTCCCATGGCGTACCGCCTACGGGACCGAACATCTCCGGCGCATGGTTGTGGTAGCCGATGCGCATGCCCAAGGTCGCCAGCTTCGCAGACAGTGCGGCGAGGTCGCTGGCCAGCTCCACGCTTCGCGCCATCGTGGCGCCACGCGGGTCAACCGATACCACGAGGTTGGCGCAGCCCAGTGTCCGGTAGAAGTCCGTCGTCGCCACGAAATGTTGCTGCGCGAGCTGCGGCAGCATCACGTGTGCACCGGCGCATTGCAAGCCGTTCTTGTCGAGGACAGCCTTCAATCCAGCTGGATTGCCCCTGTACAGGCCGAACTGGCCGGCGAATTCCACGCCCTGGAAGCCCGCCTTGGCTATCCGTCCGAGCATCCCGTCGAAATCTCGCCTGATCTCATCCTTGACTGACCACAATTGCAGGGCGAGGAGCGGTGCCGTTTGTGGCATCGCGGCAAGTGCCGGTACCCCGAACAGGGCGAGGAGCAGGGCTAGTATGGCTCGTGTCGTTTTCATATCGTCTTTGTGCGCGAACATAGTTCGTCATGGTTCTCTGACCTTGGCGATTGTGAAGATGTAGGCACTGCCCTGCACCGTCCGAACGGACGATGCCCTAACGGCCTGATCGACCGATTATGATCGAGGAAAAAGTCTCGGAAAGGACAAGCATGAAACTGGAAGCGATCGCGGGCTCTACGAGGGCAAGGAAAAACAGGCACCGAAACAGGCTGGTCGTCTCGGTGTGCCTGGCGGCGTTGTACTCGGCGGGCGTTGCCCCGCTGTCGGCCATGGCGCAGGACGCGGACGACGTTTGGGCCGAATCGGTCCTGAAGCAGATGACGCTGGACGAAAAACTCGATCTCGTCCGTGGCAGCAACCCGTTCGCCGCGAAACCGAAGCTTTCGCCCGACGTCGCCAAGGGCGCGGGCTATGTGAAAGGCGTCCCACGCCTTGGTGTGCCCTACCTGACGGAGAGCGACGCGAGCGTCGGCATTGCGAACATGATGGGCGGGCTGCGGCCGGGCGACGTCGCCACTGCGCTGCCTTCGACCGTCCTGCTGGCATCGACCTGGAATGCGCCACTTGTGGAACGCGGCAGCGCCATGATCGGCGCGGAGGCGCGCGACAAGGGTTTCAACGTCCTTTTGGCGGGTGGCGTCAACCTGGCGCGCGAACCGAGGAACGGTCGCAATTTCGAATATTTCGGCGAGGATCCTCTGCTGGCGGGTACGCTGGCCGGACATGCCATCCGCGGGGTGCAGTCGAACCACGTCATGTCGACCATCAAGCACTTCGCCCTGAACACGCAGGAGACCGGCCGGACCATCCTCAGCGCGGACATGGAGGAGGGCCCCCTGCGCGAGAGCGACCTGCTGGCGTTCGAGATCGGCATCGAGATCGGCCAGCCGGGCTCCGTGATGTGTGCTTACAACAAGATAAACGGCACGTTCGGATGCGAGAACTCGTTCCTGCTGAACGACGTCCTGCGCCGCGACTGGGGATACAAGGGCTTCGTGATGTCCGATTGGGGGGCCGTGCATGGCCCGTCGATTCGCGCGGGCCTCGACCAGGAATCCGGCACCACGCCCGCCGACGCGGGATATTTCGGTTCACAGCTGCGCGCGGCGCTGGCTGCCGGGACCGTCACGGAAGCAGACGTGGACCGGTCGGTGCGGCGCATCCTGCGCTCGATTCATGCCGTCGGCCTGGATACCCATCCGCCCGCGCACAGGGACATCGATTACGACGCGAACGGGCGCATCGCCCAAGAGGTCGCGGAGGGCGGCATCGTCCTTCTGAAGAACGCGCGCAATCTGCTGCCGATCGCCGCGTCGGTACGCACCATCCTCGTCGTGGGCGGCCATGCCGACGTCGGCATCCTTGCGGGCGGCGGCGGGTCGTCGCAAGTGAATCCAGTGGGCGGCGCCGTGCTGAAGATTCCGGCTGCGTTCGGCCGTAAGCTGTACAGCAACTCGTCCCCGGTCGCCGCCCTGCGCAATGCCCTCCCGAAGGCGACGGTGTCCTTCGACGACGGCACCGACCCCCAGCGTGCGGTGGATGCGGCCCGGAAGGCGGACCTCGTCGTCGTCGTCGGTGAGCAGTTTACGACCGAGACCATGGACGTGAAGGACCTGAATTTGCCCGACAACCAGAACGACCTGATCGCGGCGGTCGCCGGTGCGAATCCCGCGACGGTCGTCGTACTCGTTACGGGCGGCCCTGTCCTCATGCCATGGCTGGACAAGGCCGGCGCCGTGCTCGAGGCCTGGTATCCGGGACAGCGGGGTGGCGAAGCGATTGCGCGCGTCCTGACGGGCGTAGTGAACCCGTCGGGGCACCTGGCGATGACGTTCCCGGCCAGCGAACAGCAACTCCCGAATCCAACCATTCCCGGCTACGAGATGGCCGGGGAAACCGTACAGCGCGACCTCTACGGGCTGCCGAAGGACATGAAACCGTTTTCCGTGACCTATCCGGAGGGTGCGAATGCCGGCTACCGCTGGTTCGACAAGACCGGCGCGAAGCCGCTGTTCCCGTTCGGTCACGGACTCAGTTACACCCGCTTCGCGTACAAGAACCTGCGCGTGACCGGCGGCGCGACACCGCGCATGTCGTTCACGATTGCGAACACCGGTAAGCGTCCGGGCGCCGACGTCGCCCAGGTCTATGCCCGCGTGGACGGCGTCAAGCGCCTCGTCGGCTGGAGCCGCGTCGACCTGAAGCCGGGCGAAAGCCGGCAGGTGTCGGTCGACGTCGATCCGCGTGTGATCGCGCGCTTCGACGTCACGACGCGCAATTGGCACGTGGCGGGGGGCACCTATGACATCGAGGTTGGCGAAAACGCCGGCCAACACGTCCTCAAGGCGAAGGTGCGCCTGGACGAGCAACGAATCAAACCCTGACGAGACTATGGAAACGACGAACGACAATCCCCAGTTCAGCGCATCGCGCCGGACGTTCCTGGCCGGTTCCATGGCCGTCACGACCATCGGCTTCGGCATGCCGGCCTTCGCCGCCATGCGCGTACTTGCCACCGATCCGTTCGTCGAGCGGCTGCTGAAGCGCATGACGATCGAGGAAAAGGCGGGCCAGCTGACGATGAACGGCGCGCAGGGCATCGGGCGCCTCGTGAATCCCACGACGGGACCGGAGCCCGCTCTGCAGACGACGCTCGACCAGATCGCGAAAGGACACCTCACCGGTCTGTTCAACGCCGATGACGTGAAGCTGGGCCGCACCATGCAACAGATCGCAGTCGAGAAGTCCCGCCTCGGCATCCCGCTGATCTTTGCGGCCGACATCATCCACGGCCTGAAGACCGCGTTTCCCGTCCCGCTGGGCGAGTCGGCCAGCTTCGACACTGGCCTGTGCGAACGCACGGCCAGGGCCACGGCCGTCGAGGCGACGGCGTTCGGCGTGCAGTGGACGTTCGCGCCCGCCGTCGACATCGCCCGTGACCAGCGCTGGGGCCGCGTCGTGGAAGGCGCGGGCGAGGATCCATGGCTGGGCAGCCGCCTCGCCGAGGCGCGCGTGCGTGGCTTCCAGGGCGCCGACCTGCGAGCGAATGATTCGCTGCTGGCTTGCCCGAAGCACTTTGCGGGCTATGGCGCCGTGCAGGGTGGCATGGACTACAACACGGCCGACATTCCCGAAACGACGCTGCGTGAAGTGCACCTACCGCCGTTCAAGGCGTCGTTCGACGCGGGCGCGTTGACGACGATGGCCAGCTTTAACGACACGGGCGGCGTGCCGTCGACCGGTAACCACCACCTGCTCACCGACATCCTGCGCGGCGAATGGGCGTTCCGCGGCCTCGTGGTCTCGGATTTCAATTCGGAGAAGGAACTGGTCGACCATGGTTACGCGGCCGACGAAGCGGACGCCGTCCTCAAGGCCGTTACCGCCGGTTGCGACATGTCGATCCAGGGCGGCCTGTACCTCAAGCACATCCCAGCACTGGTCCAGTCGGGCCGGTTGAAGATGGCGGTCGTCGATGAGGCGGTGCGGCGCGTGCTGCGCGTGAAGAAGGCACTGGGCCTGTTCGAGAATCCCTACCGTTCGCTCGATCCGGCGCGCATGGCCACGGACATCCGCCGGCCGGAGGCCGTCGCCCTCGCGCGTGAAGCAGGGCGCAAGTCGATCGTCCTGCTGAAGAACGAGCGCAATGTTCTGCCGCTGCCGAAGTCGGGCAAGTCGCTCGTGCTGATCGGCCCGTTCGTCACGGACAAGAACAATGCGCTCGGACCCTGGATGGTGTTTCCGGACATGAAGTCGGCCGTGACGCTCGAACAGGGTGTACGGGATGCCCTGGGCGCCAACGCGGCTCTGGCTGTTGTTCCCGGCTGCGGCATCGAGAGGCCGCTCGACGGCGGCATCGACGCGGCGGTTGCCGCAGCCCGTGCCGCTGACGTGGCCGTGCTCTACGTGGGCGAGGCGACCAATATGTCCGGCGAAGGCGCGTCGCGCGCGGACATCACGATCCCGAAAGCGCAGGTGGACCTGATCGATGCGGTCGCCGCGATCGGCAAGCCGATGGTGATCCTGCTGAAACACGGCCGGGCGCTGGAACTGCCCAACTCGGTGAAGAACGCCCAGGCCATCGTGTGCACGTGGTTCCTCGGTTCAGAGTCGGGCAACGCGATCGCCGACGTGCTGTTCGGCGACTTCGCACCGCAAGGTCGCTTGCCGGTGAGTTTTCCTCGTCGCGCCGGCCAGGAGCCGTTCTACTACAACCACCGGTCGACCGGCCGGCCAAGCCTCGTGGAAGGGCCGCCCGTCGGTGCGCGCTACCGCGAGGTGTCGACCAGTGCACTGTATCCGTTCGGTCATGGACTCGGATATTCGACGGTCGCCTATGGTGCGACCGAGATCGGACGGCCGCGCATCCACCTGGGCGAGTCGCTGTCGGTCAAGGCGCGGATCACCAATACCGGGACGGCGAAGCATCATGAAGTCGCGCAGCTCTACATCCGGATCCGCGTAGCGGAGGTCGTCCAGCCGATCCGCGCGCTGAAGGGTGTCCGGCACGTCGACCTCGAGCCCGGCGCGAGCGCGGACGTCGAGTTCACGCTGACCGCACAGGATCTCGCTTACGTGCATGCTGATACGAAGACGCGAACCGATCCCGGCGTGTTCGAAGTCGTGATCGCGCCGAACTCGGCGGCGGGCACGCCGGTACCGTTCGTGCTGGCCGCCGCGTAATCGATCATGCCGGGTCTGAAATCGCCGCTCCTTGCGTTGGCGATCCAGTCCCTGTTGCTGGCGCAGCCGGCGCCGGCAGCTGAGCCGGAGGCCGGCCCCGTGCGAAGGCGAACCATCAGCCGGTCGCTGTCGTCAACGGCATCGGCGGCACGTCGCTCATCGTCATTCCGGTCATCAATGGGCAGCGCGTGACGCTCGATGCGTCGACGTCGTCCGACCCGGACGGCGATCGCCTGGCTGACCAGCAACCGACGCATCATTCTGAGGACGAACTGACCACTCAATGTGTGGTTTTTTTGTACTTCCAGATACGGCGTGGCGTGTTTACCGTCTGAACGGACGATGTCGCTGGAAAACAAAGCCAGCAAGATGGTGGTGCAGTCACCGTGACCGGGCCTGCACCAGCACAACGCGGAATATTTGGAGACGAAATGAAAAGTAACAATCCTGTAATCAGGTTGACGGTTTGCGCTGCTGCGCTGGCGCTCGCATTTCCCGCCGTGGCCCAGCAGGGGGCACCCAAGGACGATGGCAAGATTCCCGAAGTCGTCGTAACAGCTTCCAAGCGCAAGGAGAGCATCCAGTCCGTGCCGATGTCCGTCGACGCAGTGACCGGCAGCACCCTGCAGAAGATGAACATCCAGAAGTTTGAGGACGTCGAGAAGCTGGTGCCGGGCCTCGTGCTCGACCCGGCCGACGGCCGCGGCCAGACGGTGACGCTGCGCGGTATCAGCTTCGATCCGGACACGGGGACGAGCCCGACGGTCCAGATCTACTGGAACGAGACGCCGATCTCGGCATCGGATGCGTTCCGGGCCATGTTCGATCTGGGCCGCATCGAGGTCCTGCGCGGTCCGCAGGGCACCCTGCGCGGCCAGACGTCGCCGGCGGGTTCCATCACTCTGGCGACCGAACGGCCGGACACCAGCGGCGTCGCCGGCCGCATCGTCCAGACGTTCGGATCGGATTCCCTACGCAATACCCAGGCGGCGGTCAACGTGCCGTTGATCCCGAACGTCCTCGCCGTCCGTGTCGCAGGGCTGTACAACTACAGCGAGAACGGCGTGCACAACCTGTACACCGGTAAGCCCGACTACGACCGCGGCAAGGGCGCACGCATCTCGGTGCTTTACCAGCCGACCAAGACGCTCGAATTCCTTCTCGTGCACCAGCAGCTGAAGTCCGACATGGTCAACCCTCCGCTCGCGATCAACAGCCCGTTCCCAGGCCTGAGCGGGCCGACGCTGAGTTACAACGACCGCAAGTCCGTCGTCGAAGGTCCCTACCAGTTCTACAACAAGAGCAAGCTGACGTCGCTGAACATTGGCTGGGACCTCGGCGGCCACAAGCTCAGCTACATCGGCGGCTTCCAGCAGAGCGCGGAAAACACCGATCGCGACACAGACATCTTCAACGTGATTCCGGGCTGGAGCAATCAGCAGACGGTCAGGTTCCACACGCTGCAGCGTACCCACGAACTGCGCTTCGAGTCGACCGGTGCCCGTCGCTGGAACTACATGGTCGGCGCGTACTATTCGTGGGCCGGCGGACCGGCAGAATTCACGCAGAAATTCCCGTACTACTTTCCGACGCCGTTCACCCCGCCGCAGGAAGCGATCCTGAAAGGCTCGACAGCGCCCGGCGCGTACGGTGAAGGGGCAGCGCTGTTCACTGACCATCGCTTTGCCCTAACGGACGTGGACCAGCTGCAGGTCGGCCTGCGCGTGCAGAAGAACAAGGGTTACGGCCAGCAGTACCTCGAAGTCTTCGGGCAGAAGATCAACGCGCTGCCGGAAGACCGCGCGCACACGGATGAGAAGGCATGGACCGGCTCGGCCAGCTTCCGTCACAACTTCACCAAGGACATCATGGGTTACGTCAGCGCGGGCACGGGCTTCCGTCCGGGCGGCACGACGGCGTTCGTGTCGGCGCCCGGCCTGTCCGCCGACCTGATGACGTACCGTCCGGAGAAGTCGCGCGCCATCGAACTGGGTTTCAAGTCGACCCTGATGGACCGCCGTCTCGTGCTGAATGCCGATATCTTCCAACAGAACATCAAGAACTATATCGGCCGCGCCAACGCGCTGCGTGTCCGCACCGCCGCCGTCTCCGGCGAGGCAGCCGGCCCCGGCCCGGGCGGCAGCTATGCGGCGGATGCAAGCGGCACGATCAACCTGAACACGAACGGCGACCTGGTGAGCCGCGGCATCGAGGCGACGGCGATCTGGAGCATCATGCCGAACTGGCGCGCGCAGGCGTCGGCAAGCTACGTGAACTCGCATTATGCGAACGCGGCGTTGTATTGCAATGACGGGAACAACGACGGCCTGCCGGACAACGTCGGTGCGGTCGTCCAGCCGGGACGCCAAGTGTCGGTTTGCCGCTCCAACCGCCCGTTGGCCGACCAGTTCGGGACCGAAGCCGGCAAGTTCAACGCTACGGTGCAGTCGGAGTATTCGCGTCCGATCGGCAATGTGGATGGCTTCGTCCGTGGCCTCGTCCGCTACAACCCGTCGAAGTACAACGTCCCGTTCAACCAGCACATCGCCTCGTTCACACCGGTCGACGTTTTCGTCGGCGTGCGTGATCCGGGCCAGGATTGGGAAGTCAGCCTGTGGGCGCAGAACCTGTTCGACCGCTCTCCCGCACCTTTCCTGATGGAAGGCGTGACCTACCAGGGTGTTGCGGGTGGCTATAGCGCGAGCGTGCCGCCGCCGCGCCGCAAGGTTGGTGTGACCGTACGCTACGAATTCTGACGGCTGAGTCGATTGAGCGTCGGAGAGGGCCAGGACTTCGTGTCCTGGCCTTTTTTGTTTCGTGAGGCGGAAGGTGGAAAGAAGGGGAGGGCGGCGAGGCCGGTCCGTGGATGCCTGCGGCACGGGGCCGCAGGCGACAATCGTTCGTTCAGAAGAGATAAGCTCCGAGTTTCACCTTCAGCACCGCCGGACGGTCCGTGAAGTTCAGACCGTAGTCGGTCTGGTCGCCATTCCATACGCGCGACATGACCCATTTACCGTTCACGAAGCGGCCTTCCTCGACCCGCTCGAAGATCGCGGCACGGTCCTTTACATTCTTGTTGACGCTGAAAGTGAGGCGCGCGTTCTGGCCTGTGACAAGATATTCGTTGTCGCCCAGTTTCGCCAGCGCGACGCCGCCGCTGGGCACTTCCGATCCCTTCGGCAGGTCATCCTTCTTGCGCAGCCAGTACGTCTCGCCCATCTGCCATTGCCGATAGCTGACTTTCGCTGCCCACGCTGGGCCGAGGTCGATGTCCTGGCTACGGTGATCGTCTGGCTCCGATACACCGTAGACCTCTGACTCGAAGCTCAGCCGTGCCCATTCGCGGGCGATCGGCGCGAACAGGGAATACACGCGTGTGAACGGCTTGACGCCATCCGGCCCCCAGTCCTTGGCGCCCAAGGGGTAGTTGCTGTAGCCCGTGTAGTCGAAGCCGAACGGGTCGAACCCGATGCCGCCCTGGCCCAGGATCGTGAAGATGTAGCGCGCGTACACGTCCTTGCTGCCGCTTTCGGCGATGTAGAGGGCATTGTCGGGGCGGCGGTAATGCTTGACCTGCGCTTCGTAGATGTCGGACTCGGCCATGTACATGTCGGGGGACAGGAAGTCGATGTGCGGTGCAGCGACCTTGTAAATGTCGATGACGTTCCAGGTGGCGCCGCCGCTGCCGTAGAACAGGCCGGGCACCGATTTCTTCTTCGGATCCGGATCGCGCGGCGAAGCGTTCAGGTAGGTCGGCAGCGGATAGATGGCCTTGCCGGCCGCGGCCACCTGCTCGATGTACGACGCGATCGACCAGGCGTGGAAAAATTCGTCCGCGTCGGCGCCGAACACTTCCTCCCAGGAGCCCGGCTGCCTGTTGAGGCGGGTCAACAGCGCCTGTGGAACAGGCTGCGCGAACAGCGCGTTGGCGGCCGGCGAGTAGTCGCGAACGCTGCCGAACACGCCGGATTCGTTTTCCGGCTGCATCAGGATGACGGTATGGCGCTTGCCGTCGACTTCCTTCAGGTGCTTCATCAGGGCCGAATACGCCTTGACGTCCGCGTCGAGCGTCGTCTTCGCGTGCGGCGACAGGGCATTGGACGTGCTGCCATCCTTCTTGATCAGCCGCGGGAAGCGCTTGTTGTCGAGCTTGACCCACGCCGGCGCATAGTTGGGGTTCGTGTTCTTCCACGTGCCGAACCACAGCAGGCACAGGCGTACGTCGTTCTGACGTGCCTGGCGGATGAGTTCATCCACCCACCGGAAATCGAATTTGCCTTCGACAGGCTCGATCTGTTCCCAGGCCACGGGCATGGCCAGCGTGTTCGCCTTGAGGTCGCGGATCGCAGGCCAGACCTGCGGCAGCACGTCAGGGTAATTGCTCGAGTTGTTCGCCTGGCCCCCAAGGATCAGGTAAGGCGCGCCGTCGACCATCAGGGCGAACTTTCCGTTTTTTTGCACCAAGTGCGGTATCTGGTCGGCAGCGGCATGCACGATGGGTGTGCACGCGAGGAGTACCGAGGCGACGAGAGAAGCGCAGCGTCGACGCTGCAGGGAAGCGACAGTCATGGTTGTCCTGGACTTAAGCAGACGGGGTTGCGCGATTGATCACGTGCCGTCTGGTGATGTGGAAGAGTGCCGGGAGCCGGCTGTTGCCAGTGTAATACAGCCGCGCTCGCTGTCAAAATAAATTTACGGTGCCGTATACTTTCTGCGATTTCTGGCGTATAGTGGCTTCACGCTGATCAGTTGCCGTACAAGCCGGCGGCGGATCGGACGAAGATTGCTGCCATTATTCTTAGTTTGGGGACACCTCATGAAACTCCGCAACATCTCGCTCGCTGCCATGCTGTCCGTGATCGCCTGCACCGTCGCCGCGCAAGCACCTGCGCCGGCTCCCGTCGCG
This sequence comes from uncultured Massilia sp., assembly GCA_966212555.1. Lineage (GTDB taxonomy): Bacteria > Pseudomonadota > Gammaproteobacteria > Burkholderiales > Burkholderiaceae_D > Telluria. The sequence goes on along the minus strand of CBIHRX010000065.1, from coordinate 2,649 downwards.
CAACAAACGAGCGCCACTTGTGTCAAACAAAAATTGAGCTCGGAGTCGCTCGTGTCGGAACTGCTCGACGAGCCGGCCGCCAAGGAAGTGCTGTACGCGCATGTGCCGGCGCTGAAGGGTAATGACCAGTTCGACATGGCGCGTTCGATGCCGCTGCGCGCCCTTCAACCGTATGCTGAAGAAACGTTCACCGACAAAGTTCTGGATGCCATCGACGCCGACCTGGCAAAACTGTCGGTTTGCAAATAACTCAAGATCGTCTCCTACGTGCCAGGCGTTCTCCTGGCCTTTCAGGGTGCCGCTAACGTGGCGCCCTTTTTTGCTATGATGCGGCACATTTCCAATATGCATGCCCGCATACTTCCGGACACATCCGTTCATGACCGAAGCCCTGCCGTCTTCCGATAATTCCCAGCAGCCAAGCGCAGAGCGGCCGAAGCTGCGTGGCCGTCCCCGCAAGGAACACGCCGGGAACATCGATACGGACATCCTCAGCGCGGCAATCGCACTCTTCGACGAGGTAGGGTTCGACGGCACCGCCATGGAAGCGGTCGCGGCCCGCGCCGGCATTTCGAAACGAACGCTGTACATGCGTTACCCGGACAAGAAAGCCCTCATCAAGGCGGTCATCACGTCGATTGTCGGCAGCGCGCGCAACCCCGATCCGCCTGCATTCATGGACATGCGCAGTTGCCTGATGTTCCACCTCGAAAATTTCTTTATGATCTGCAACGATCCGGGGATGAGGGTACTGATGGCGATGGGCGACAAGTCCTCCCAGGTCATGCGGGAGCTTGCTCCGATGGGGCAGGAAATAACGTACGAGCTGGGCATCCGGCACATCGTACAGACCATTGTCGACACGGCAGGCAGGACGGGCATGCGCGTCGATGCCCCCGATTTCTACGCCGCGTCCCTGCTGGATCTGGCCATGGCCCACTACCAGCGTCTTCGCGCGCTGGGGACGGCTGTCGGCATCGCACCCGCCCAGGTGGCTTCCATCCGCATCGTCAATCTGTTATTGGCCGGCATGCAAGCGGATTGTGCCGCCGATCCCAACGCATCATCCTGACGACCTCCCGCTACTTCCCTCCCTCTGCGACGCCGCGTCGACCGCAGGCTGGATGATCCCGGCCGCGGCGGACGCGGCCGCCTGCCATGCCCGTGTTGGTTTTCTCGATTTCCGGTGCTCAACAGCCAAAGTGGATTGCAATAATTAAACGGAGGTGTATACTTATTTTCGGCATCAAGAACAATTATCAGGAGACAAGCAATGAAAATGACCCGGCGTACGCTGCTGGCCACCACCGGTCTCGCCCTGGCACTGCCGGCGCTGGGCGCGGCGCTTCCGACTTACCGGCGTGCCAGCGCGCCGGTCGCCGAACGCGTGCGCGACCTGCTCGGCCGCATGACGCTCGACGAGAAGGTCGCCCAGCTGTGTTCGATGTGGATGACCAAGGTGTCCATCGTGGACCGGGAAACGTTCGCTTTTTCGCCTGAGAAGGCGGCGAAAGCGATCCCGCACGGGATCGGACAAATTGCGCGCCCGTCGGATCTCGCGGGCAGCGGCCGTTTCCAGACAAAGTCGTTCCGCGAACCCGAGGACGCGGTCGCATTTGTCAACGCCGTCCAGCGTTATGCCGTCGAGAAGACGCGGCTCGGCATCCCGGTGCTGTTCCACGAAGAGACAGCGCACGGCTTGGCCGTCAAGGGCGCCACGTCGTTCCCAATCCCGCCCGCGCTGGGCAGCACGTGGGATCCGGCGCTGGTGGAACAGTGTTTCGTCGTCGCGGGGCGCGAAGCGCGCCGCCGCGGTGTGACGGTCGGCCTGAGCCCCGTACTCGATCTCGTGCGCGATCCGCGCTGGGGCCGCAGTGAAGAGTTTTTCGGCGAGGATCCGTACCATGTCGGCGTGATGGGGGCCGCGGCCGTGCGGGGCCTGCAAGGCCCGGTCCGCCCGATCGGCCCGGACAGCGTGTTCGCCACGCTCAAGCATTTCGTCCACGGGATGCCGCAGAACGGGCTGAATATCGGTCCGTCCGACATGTCGGAGCGCATGCTGCGCGAAGCTTACCTGCCGCCGTTCAAGGCGGCGATCGGCGCGAAGGCCGCTATCGTGATGCCGTCCTATAACGAAGTGGGCGGCCTGCCGTCGCATGCGAATGACCAGTTGTTGCAGCAGACGGGGCGCGGCCTGCTCGGCTTCCAAGGCGCCTATTTCAGCGACTACGGCGGCGTGGGGGAAATCGCGGAACTGCACGGTATGGCGGACGACGCCGATGGCGCCGCGATCCTGGCGATGCGTGCGGGGGTGGACGCCGACCTGCCGGAAGGCAGCACCTATCAGAAACTGGCAAAGCTCGTGCAGGCCGGCCGCGTACCGCAGGTAAGCGTCGATGCCGCCGTGGGCCGCATCCTGGCACTGAAGTTCGAAGCGGGACTGTTCGAGAACCCCTACGTCGATCCTCAGCGTGCCGCCGACGTGCTCAACGACCCGCAGGCGGTGGCGTTGGCGCGCACGGCCGCGCAGAAGGCCGTGGTCCTCCTGAAGAATGACGGCGTGCTGCCGCTGGATGCATCGAGCGGCATGCATATCGCGCTGATCGGGCCGAACTCGGTGAAGCCCATGCTCGGCGGCTATTCGGGTTG
>CBIHRX010000064.1:0-24961 GCA_966212555.1 uncultured Massilia sp. | reverse complement strand
GCGTCGCGCCGCATCCCGCCTTGTCGCCATGGCGGGCGGCGGCCTTGCCGTCGACGATGAAGGTGGTGTCGCCGCTGACGATGGGGGAGCGGCCGTGGCGCGGACACACCGTCATGTCGCCCACGCGCGCGATGCCCTTGCCGTCGCAATCGCTCAGCGTCGACGCTTCGATCACGCTGCCGCCGTGCGATGTCCTGTCACCCAACACTATCAATGGTCCAGCCATACTTTCTTCCATCACCGTTACAAATGTTCGGCATGCAATGTTACATGCAGACAATATTTTTCCCGCATTATAGCTGGGCAAAAGCGTGTTCTTAATCACGGTTTGTAACAGTCATGCAATTTCTTTAAGGCTATAGCATCGAGCGTTCGATTAGCGTAAAGTTAAGTTTGTTAAGTATGGATGAGTTGGGGAGTGTGTCTTGCAGCAGCAATCGATGACCCAGGCGCTGGAGGCGCTGGCCGCCCTCGCCGGATTCGACAGCGCGACGCGCCTGTACGCGTTGCGGATCGGCGACGGCGAGTCCGATCTGCCGGGCGGTGAACTGATGGTCGAGGCGTTCGTCGCGGACGATGCCGTGCAAGGCCTCGGCGTTCGCGACGTGATCGCGCTGTCGACGAGTGCCGCGATCGATCCTTCGACCCTGCTGGGCCGGCCGGCCGCCCTCGAGGTCAGCCTGGCGGACGGCACGCGTGCCGACTTCGCCGGCGAGATCTGCGCGGCCGCGCAACTGGGCAGCGACGGCGGCCTGGCGCGCTACCGCGTGCGCATCGCCCATTGGGTGTGGCGCCTGGCCCACGTACGCAACAGCCGCGTGTGGCAGGACAAGTCCGTCACCGACATCGTCGACGACGTCTTTTCCGCATACTCGCCCACCGCGCGCTGGCGCTGGAGCGACGACGTCGGGCCGTTCATGGACGGCGCCAACCCGCGCAGCTACTGCTGCCAGTACCGCGAATCGGACCTCGCGTTCGTCGAGCGCCTGCTCGCGGAAGAAGGCCTGACCTGGCGCTTCGAACAGGCGGAGGACGGCCCGCGGATGGTGCTGTTCGCGGACAGCCGCGATGCGTCCGCCCTGGCCGACGACCCGAGCATCGAAGCGGGCGGTGCGCGTTTCCACGGCGCGCACGCGCGCGAACAGAGCGACAGCGTGCAGGCGCTGGCGGCGCTGCGCAGTGTCGGCGCGTCCGCTGTCACGCTGCTCAGTTACGACTACAAGGGCAAGCAGGCGGTGGCCGCGAACTCGCCGTCGCGGCTGTCGAACGGCAGCCTGCCGTGGCTCGAATCGTTCGACACGCCCGGCCAGTACGCGTATGGCGACAGTGCGCAGGCGCGCCGCTACGCCGACCTGCAGATGGAAGCGCGCGAGGCCCGCAGCCAGTTGTGGCGCGGCCGCTCGACCCTGCGCACGCTGCGCGCGGGCGCGCGCCTGGCGGTGACGGGCGCGCCGTTGTCGCGGCTCGGCGCGGCCGCCGCCTATACGGTCCTGCGCGTAACCAGCGTCGGCGTGAACAACCTGCCGACGCGGGCACAGGATGCGCTGGCCGAGTTGTTCGGCCCCATCCCCGAGCTTCTGGTGGAAACGCTGCGCGACGACCAGCCGGACGATTTCGGCCTGGCGCTCGCGCAGGCGCGCACGAGCGGCTACGGCAACTGCTTCGAGGCCGTCGCGCATGACGTCGTGTGGCGTCCGCAACTGGATGGCAGCGACGGCCGCAGCCACCCACGCCCGACGGCGACCGGCGCCCAGAGCGCGATCGTCGTGGGCGCCGATGGCAGCGATACGCCGTCGGGTGCCGACGAACTGTATTGCGACCGCCTGGGCCGTGTGCGCATCCGCTTCCACTGGCAGGACAGTGGCGCTGCGACTTGCTGGGTGCGCGTGGCTCAACGCCTGGCGGGGGGCGGCATCGGCAGCCAGTTCCTGCCGCGAATCGGGCAGGAAGTCATCGTCCAGTTCATCGAGAACGACATCGACCGCCCGATCATCGTGGGCGCGCTGTACAACGGCCGGGGCGAAGGCGGTGTGACGCCGACCCCGGGCGGCGAGCACCGCGACGCCGACACCGATCCGTTCGACGCCGCGCACGATCACGCAACGTCCGGCCAGGGCAACCTCGCCGGCGGCAACAGCCCCGTGTGGCATGGCGCCTCGGCCGCACTGGCGGGCCACCGCAACGCGGCGGCCCAGTGGGGCGTGCGCACGAAGGAATTCGGCGGCGCGGGGTACAACCAGCTGCTGTTCGACGATACCGACGCGCAGGGCCGCGTCCAGCTACGCACGACGCACGCCGCGACGGAACTGAACCTGGGCCACCTGATCCACGGCGCCGACAACTACCGCGGCAGCCTGCGCGGACAGGGTTCCGAACTGCGTACGGATGCCTACGGGGCGTTGCGCGCAGGTGCGGGCTTGCTTGTATCGAGCTACCGCATCGAGCACGACGCGTCGTCGCGCGAGCCGGCGGGCGACAACGTGGCGGGCATCGCGCTGCTGAAACAGGCCGTCAAATTGGGCGAGACGTTCAGCGACGCCGCCGTGACGCACAAGACCGTGGGGCTGGCTGCGCACCTGGGCGCGACCAAGGCCGGTGCCAGCGCGCTGGACGGAAAGGCGGCGCCGTTGCGGGCCATGCTGGATGCGGTGGCGGCGACGACGTCGGTGGAGGGCGAAACGTTGCCGCACGTGGCCGCGCCCGTGATCGCCATCTCGGCGAAAGCCGGGCTGGGCGTGACGGCGGCGGAAGCCGTGCAGCTGTCGAACGGCGAGACGGTCAGCCTGATGAGCGGACAGGATATGCAGTTCGTCACCGGTGGGGCGATGCGTGCGCATACCGGGCAGGCGATCGGCGTGCTGGCCGGCGCCGTGAAGACGGGCGAGGGCGGCATTGGGTTGCAGATGATCGCGGCGCAGGATGCGGTCGACGTGCAGGCGCAGGCCGGGACGCTCGATGTGCAGGCGCGGGATGACGTGCATGTCGTCAGCGCGAACGCGCACGTGGACTGGGCGGCGGCGAAGCGGATCAGTTTGTCGACGGCGGATGGGGCGAATATCACTATCGAGGGTGGGAATATTACGGTGCAGTGTCCGGGGAAGATTGCCGTACATGCAGGCAAGAAGAGTTTTGCGGGGCCAGGCAATATGGACTACGCATTGCCCAAGCTTCCGCGCTCAGCCCTCCAGCAACGCGCCATGCAGTTCAAGATGCGGCTGATGGACACCCCCGGCCCGAACGGTCATCCGTTGGGTAACACGCCATGGAAAATCGCCATACGTGAACGACCCGAAGGGCTCCAACTGATCGACGACGAAAATCTCCTGGCCGAAGGCATCACGGATGACGACGGCCATGTCCTGCTGACGTCGGACGAAGAAAAAAGGCTCGCGGAAGCATATGCATTGCATCCTGACCATACGTGGCTTGTGTATCCCGGACAGGTCATCAATATCCACGTCCAGGTGGAGTCGGAGACGTGGGATGAAAAACAGAAACTGCTGCATGCGCTGAACGCTGCCGATTTCAGCGGTGGGCTACACGTAGCGACGTTTAGTGCCGGAGCTCTACCGCAAACGAACTACGCAAAAGAAGCGTTCGAGATAGTCAGTTCTAAAAGGATTTTCGAAAAAGTCAAGATCTGACGCCGTTGCCTATTTTCCTTATCCTTGAAAACCGAATGACAAGCAAACAGATTTCGCAGTTGATTTCCGAAGACGGGAAACCAACCGCCACCGCGGTGTCGGCACCCGGATGTTTCGTACATGATGACGTACCTATTGCGAAACATCCTGATATTACATGGGGTAAAGTCTTCTCGGAGCCGAGTAACGGAAATTCGGTGGATTTCTACGTCACTGGGGAAGAATATTTTGCGGCAGTTGCCGAGGCGATTGCCGGCGCAAAGAAATCGATTTACATCGCCGGGGGGCAGGTCAATTTTGACGTAGAGCTGACCACGGTAAATACATTATACGTGTGTCTCGAGAAAGCCATCGACTCGAACCCGGCCTTGCGCGTCTACATCATGCCATGGCTCTCCCCTAAACTCGGTGTCAATACAGGCGATTTTGAAACAATGCTTGCGGTCTATCAATTGAACGCCGGCCTGCCGCCCCCAGTACGTGCGTTCGCTCTGCCTGCAATCGCCCAGAGCGATATGGCGGGGGCACTTGGAATCGGGTTTTCACACCACCAGAAACTGGTCGTTATCGACGAAGTGCGTGCATTTGTGGGAGGCATCGACCTTGCCTACGGTCGTCGTGATAACGGCCGATTTCCTCTTGCACATGAAGGTCGTGTTGGGAGCGAGGTCTACAACACGTGCATTCCTCTGGTTCATGAACTAACGAAAGTCGATCAGGTCAACTATCTAACCAGAAACGAACTCTTTTGCGCTTGCTTCGACGGATTCCTTGCCAAAGCTGGTGCTTGGTGGGAGTCGGCATCGGGCAGGCCGGTTGCCACTGTATTGGACTGGAAAAAAGCCGGCAGTGATTTCGCGAAAGATAAGCGGCAAGAAGTCAGCGACTGGTGGAATTCCAAGGACCTGATGCCGGAATTCGTCCGTAGCTTACAGGATAAACCCGTCGAGGCCGTGGACGATCTGACGCGTTGGACATATCGACGAATTAATCAGAGCCTGAACGGCAAACTTGATCGTCTTCGACAAACTGGATCGGCGCATGTGAGCACGGCAAGCGCCGCGCTCGTCGCCTGGTTGAATCACGCCAGCATGGAGCAATTGCCAGCCGAAGTGCGTCAGGAGACAATCAAGATTATTGAAATGTTCGGCATTGCCGTGTTCAAGCAGCTGAGTGTGTCTGCCGATAACCGTCCGAAGCGCTACAAGAATCTTCGCAAAGTCAGAAAGATGTTGCCTGCTGACGGCAAGGTTTTGTCTCCATCTCAGCCTCGTATGCCGTGGCACGATGTCCACGCATCGATCTTGGGACCGGCGGTCAGCGATCTCAGCAGAAACTTTATCCGGCGCTGGAACGCTATTTCGTATCGTTATGAGGTTTCTTATCGGACCAGAGCTGGGACAGAGGTGTCCGCCTTATTCGACGCCTTTGGATTGCGTCCTACCAGCGCTGTTCGGTTACCCCGTATTTCCCCTAGCATACTGAAGAAGGACCAAAGTAAGAACGGGAAGTGTTGGGTGCAGGTACTTCGGAGTGCGCCCGCGACGTTGCAGCGAGATGAACAGATGGCTGACCGCGGAGGAAGCGCCGAGATGCATGGAGCTATTCGCGAGCAGAACAACTGTCTTAAGGCAATGCTAACTGCAATCTACGGTTCGCAGAGCTTCATTTATATTGAAGGTCAATTTTTTCAGTCAGCATACGGGGCCGACTCTTCGATACCCAAAGCCAGCGAAAATAATGGTCCGATGTCGATTTTAACTGATGTCAGTTCGTCGCCCGATTATCAGCAATACGCAAAACGCCTCGGGATTTTCGGAGTGCCTTGGAATGAAATGCCAAGCAAGATTAAATGGACAGAATACGACGACATCGCACGTGACATTAAAGGGAAGGGAAATATTTTTATAAACGATTTGAAGGCGGTGCTTGGCAATATTGCGTCGATCAAAGCGTCATTAATGATGGGGAGGCCTCAAGAGCGCATTCTTAATCCTATTGGTGAGGCATTGGCGGCCCGGGTTGAGAAGGCAATTTTCGATGGTCAGCCCTTCCATGTGTATATGGTTCTTCCAGTTCATCCAGAAGGCACATTGGCTACGCTTAACATCATGACGCAGCTTCACCTGACCATGCAGTCACTGGTATTCGGCAGTCATAGTCTTGTAAATCGGATTAGTCGGGCAATACTGACACTCGATATCAAGAAGAAGAAAAATATTAGTCTTGCTCAAGCGAAAACGATTGTCAACGAATATGCAGTTGACGATCTGCGGCAGGAAGTTGGCGACAAATGGAAACGCTTCTTAACGTTGCTCAATCTTCGTAATTGGGACGTTTTGGACGGGCGGCCTGTCACAGAGCAAATCTACGTGCATTCGAAATTGCTCATTGCTGACGATCGCGTGGCGGTGCTCGGAAGTGCCAATATCAACGACAGAAGTCAGTTGGGGAATCGAGATTCCGAGCTAGCGGTCGTGATACGAGATGATGAGAAAAAGAGCGTCAAGCTGGATGGAGTCAAGCCAATGATAGTCAGCTCGTGCGTTCACGGGCTCAGAGTCAGACTGTGGAAGAAATTATTTGGTCTAATGGGATCTGCACGTCCGGCGCATTCTCTAGCCAACGTCGTGGAAAACCCCGCCGCGCAGGAAACGTGGGAAGCGATTCAGAAAGTTGCTTACGCTAATGCGACCGCATACAAAGATGCGTTTCCATTTCTTCCGACCGTTGGGGATAAACCAAGTTCGATCTGGCCGACATGGAACAATGCCAAGCGTGCCCTGGACTATCATATGCCGTTCAATGAACGGTTTTGGAGGGATGACGAAGTTCGTGATACTACGTATTCTTGGCATGCAAAAGCTCGGGCAAAAGAAAAGTCCCCCAGAGAAATACAAGGCTTCATCGTGGCGCTGCCTTTATCATGGACTAAAGGCGAAAATAATCTTTCGGCAATGAATCTTACGATGCTTGCGAAGTCAGATCCCACAACCGTGCCTCAACAGACAGTCGCGAGTACAACTCCGTCGACTGAAGTTGAAATGAATGGATAGTTAATCCGCATTGTTTGAAGTCTGGTATACCCTCGGAATCTTATAGATGTCACGCACTGAATCTTTGTCTCCTCTTAGAAGAATATTTCCCCACCTAGCGATCGTCCTGTTATTGCTGGGGCGTGTTTCAAATACGCTCCAGGCGGCAGAGCTGCCGGTCGACGCGTCAAACGTCGCACCTTCTCGAGCTCCAACCTCGGACGATTTATTAAAAATAACGGCGCCCGACTACCGGAAACCGGTCGGCGTCAATTCCGAGTGTTTTGGTCGGATGATGTTCGAAGTTGATGGACTTGATGAGTGGCCGACTTACTATCGCCATATGTATCCAACAGGGATCTTTGCAAGATCGTTCAGCGATAATGTTGGGGATCCATATGACAGTATGCGTTTTGGGGATACGCTTATCGCTGTTATTGCATCGACAAAAAGGATCCCGAAGGAGAAAGTATTTGAGGCTACGCCTTTCGGTAGAATAGTTGCGTTGCAAAAAAATATTGAAGAAAAGCGCGCTTACGTTGCAAGGCTGAAAAAGCCCGGAAAAATAACGAGCGCCGATAAGGCCGAGATTGAGGAGCAGTCGCAGGATATTCAGCGATTCGAGAAGATCATAGCTGAGTATCGGACAAAATTTGAGAAGCTTAACACTGGATTGCCGAGCAGTGAAGCGTATTGGACCAGTGAAGACTCGTCAGTTGATAATTCAGATCTCCGTTCGATTCTCAGAGCGTACCTGACACGTGGCGATCATATCTTCGTATTCGAATCCAATGTGAAGATGAAGACTCCTGCTGATAAGGAGAACCATAAGAAAAAGTTCTCTTCTATGCTCTCGAGTTTTCGCCCACGTGCAGCTAACGAAATTCCTACAGAAAGAGGTGTATGCATACCTTTCGGCTTTATTGCAGACGATGGAGAAACGCCTATCGCGTTCAAGCAGTCAATACGCTTCAGTGATGCTCCAGGTGTCTTGTATACCGTTAGTACGGGTACAGTCGATCCACGGAATATCAAGGCGACCCCGTTGCTTGCAATGGCCGAGGCGGCTATTTTGCCTCCGCCATCGGAGAAGCCGGGAGACCCGGTACCAAAAGTGATTCAACGTATTGGCCCCCGGATGGTTAAGATGGGGGGACTGTCTGCGTCGCAGGGAGGGGTTCACTTAAAGCTTGATCAACCTGGAGGCAAGGGGTACGAAATTTACAGTGTGTTCACCGGTTATGGAGGATGGCTGGGCACGACGGTACTGCCTTATGTTCTCGTGAATATGCGTACGATGAATAAGGAGTTGGCCCCGGAATTGAAGGAAATCCCTCCGCCATTTGCAGCGAGCCGAAATCGTATGGACCTGGTAGTCAAAAGCATGCGCTGGCGGCCAACCACGCCACCGATGCCAGAGTTGACTCAGAAGCCAACGAGGTAAGTAAACTAGAACTTTGGGGACAGTTTTACGCTTCATCAGACACAATTGTTACCAAGACATGCTCTAGGGAAAAAATATGAGAAGACCCAATCCTGCAATTCGCCCGTATGGAGCGGACAAGACCGGTTGAGAAATAGTGCGGCCATTTTGATGGGGCAAGTACTGGGAAGGCGAGTTTTGAAGGGATTTATTGTTATTTTTCTTTACTTACTTGGGCTAGACGCTTGCGCACAGCCGTTGTCTAGATCGGAGGTAAAATCCGTAGAGGATATGTTTAAGGCTGATATTGGAATCGTGAACCATACGGAACGCTATATCTATTCGACAAACGTAAACGGAGTGGGCGGAGGGCATGCTCACAAAATGAGTGCTGGAATAGGGAATCTATGTTGCGTTAAATTGACGATGAAATGGCATTCCGGACTGCTGGTTGACGTGCGATGGGATATGCCAGAGGAAACTAAGCATATTTAGAAATCGAAAATAGTCGAAGTCGAACGATATGATGAGCCGGGTACGCTTTATCTTCACTTTTTCCCAAATGATATGGTTCGCGTATTGGTGACAAACTGGATCGGCGCAAGTTCAAAACATTCGATAGCGCCTCCTCCCGGCACCATGATGCCGTTACTTGAGTAGTTCAAAGATTGGAGTGACGTGGTCGTAAATCTCACGTCGCGATATGTATGTCGCTATCAGCGTGAATGTCATGAAGAATAAAAAGAAGTATTCGGTTTCGTTCGTCATTTCATGTTTTTTTGCTGCTACGTCGCAGCAGGCGTGCGGCGACAAGGGTACCCCGGTGAGTTTGACCGCATACAATCACGCTCGAACTCATGATATCGAATATTTTACTGTCAACGGGCCGGGCGGGGTGGGCCTAAGGCGGCGCAGTTCGAGTGGGGAAACTTGCTGTATTGTGATTCCAAATAAGTGGCGTCCGGGTCTGAAGACTTCAGTAACCTGGAGCTATATTTCACCAAATGATAAAGAATCTGACATAATGCCTGTAATAACGCGAGAGGTCGAGTTGCAGAAATATTCTCAACCTAATGCCGTTCAGGTGCGCTTTTACGAAAATGACAAGGTGAAGATTGTGGTTTCAAAGTGTTCGCCTGGACACCCTTTCTACCCTCTTTCGCTCGAAGATCTCCTCCCATGGACGCCTGTATCATCGAAGAGCGAATATCGCAAGAGCGGAGGCCCAATTGACTGTTGAAGTTCAATTTGCGCATAAGTCCGAAATTAATAACACCTGATCGCTTGTTCGCCGTTATCGCCGCGCGAAAACATGCGGCAAGTTAAGCTGTTTCGGCACAGTTTTCCGAGAAGTCAGCGCTAAAATGTTGTGGTCAGGGGGCGGCTCCGATCCCAATCGATCTCTCGACGGACATTATTGCCGACACGAGCCCCCATTCTCGCCGGTGCGCGGCCGTCGCCCATGGACCTTGTCTGGCCGAGGAGACATGAAGCTCAAGCACGTGATACTCCTGTCCGCTACCGCCGTGGTAGCCTACGCCGGATGGGCTAACGGCGCGCCGACCGCCTGGGACAATTCACCGGTCGGAGAGTGTGTCCGCAACTACAAGGCACCGATGCCCACGGCGGACTATCCGATAGCCGTACAAAGGATCCAGCAGCACGATGTACGGAACAATCGCTACCTGTGGGTGTGGGATCCGACGCCGGCAAAAAATCCGACGCGACAACTCGTCCGAATCGGTCCCGACAAGACCGGGTGCACAATTTTGTTCATGCCGCTTTCGGAGTTTCACGATTTCAGGTTGGCACCGAACGGGGCATTGCCGCAGCAGGTGACGTCAACGTTGGCCACGGTGACTGACGGCACGGGCGCGTACTTTATGGAACATGTCTACCTGTTCGATCGGCGCACGCGCATGTACGGAAAGACGCCGTCCTGTTATCGGGTCAGGGTCGGACATGCCGCTAAAGAGAAGGTCGACTGCAATATGGAGTGACAGGATGAGAGTATCAGCCGTCCTGCTGCTGGCGCTGTGCGGACTGAGCGGCTGCGCGCGCGGTCCGCGGGGGGGAGGCTGTTAAGCGCGCGAAGGATTCCTTCAACGCCGGAATTGGCCTCGTCAACCATACCGACCGACCGCTAAATCAACACGACGGCGGTAGACGGCAGTTAGGGAGGAAACGCCCATCAAATCAGCACCGGCGTCGCGAGCATGTGTTGTGTGACGCTGCCGGCCACGTGGCGCCCGGGTTTGACAGTCAGGCTCGGCTGGGATATGCCGGAAGGGACGACGCACATCCCGAAATCGAAATCGTCGAGGTCGAAAATACGATGCGCCCGGTGAAGGTATGTGCATTTCTTCCCGGACCACGAGGTTCGCGTGGTGGTGACGATGTCGATCGGTGCGAGTCCGAACGATCCGATCACGCCACCACCGGAGGCGATGATGCATCGATATTGAGTCAGGGCGCCGTCTCGCTGCAAGTTTCTTCAGGATTGTCCCGCAGTATCTTGCGCTCGATACGCCCATTGGCAAAGTACGGGATCTCCGGACAATAACGACGGCCGGCTGGCGTGTCGACGGGGCGCCATGCCATGCTTTCCGTGCGCACGACTTTGAGGTTCCCCGCCACGTCGAGCTTCCAAATCGCGATCTCGTTCGACGACGTGGGCAGCCCTTCTGCCGCACAGCCGCTGAAATCGTCGAACGTTAACGTCAGGCGATTGCCGACCTGTTCGACTCGATCAGGATATTCGATGTGCCCATCCTGATAATCGGGAACCGCGTAGCAATACAGGATTTTCTGGTGGACGAGCACCGGCAATAGGGCGCTCGACGCCGTGGCGGTCTCCTTGAGCTGCTTCCCATCCCACCGATACGTTGTCACGCCATGTTCGCAGCACCCATTACGCCATTGTGAAACGATGGTTTTAAATTTGTTGTCGAATTCCGGGGAAGGGATGCCTTGCAGGGTTTCCGGCGCATCGACGAACCGTTGGGTGGTCGAGTCATACAGCCAGGTCTGGTACGGGATATTCGGTCCCGCCGGCAAACTGAGCGCAATGGTTAGGTCGGGGAAGCCATCGAAGTTTGCGTCGACGAGCGACGGAATGAAGACTTCGCTTGAACCCTGAGAGTCCGTCGCCAGTTCTTGAGCGAGCCGGCCCTGTCGATAAATCCTGATGGCCGATACGTGAGGCGCTTCGTCGCTGTCATCAGTTTCTTTCGGCATCGCGTCGGCAACCAGACGGAGCTCGAATGGCATCGGTTGCGTATCGCGCAGGTGGATCGCAAACGTCTTCCTGCCATCGGCCGATGTCCAGGTTCCCGAGGCGTCGTTGCCGTCCAAGTTCACGGTCCAGCGGCCGGTTGAGACCTGCTTGGCCGACCCTGAGTCGAGCTCGGTCAGCTTGAGCGTATTGGCTTTGATCGTGCCGGTCAGTTGAAGTTGTTGCCGCGTCTTCTCGGAGCAGGGCTCGTAGCAGTACGAGCCCGATACGCCTCCGGCGATGCGGGTCAGCGCCACACTGACCGGCTTCGTGCCGAGTGTGCCGGACAGGACACGTTCCCAGACAGGAAATTCGACGCGAGGCGGCTTCGCCTCCTGGGCAACAGACTGTCCATGAGCGGACAGCAAAGAACAAGCGATAACGGGTACGAAGATGTTGCGCATTTTGCTACCTGTGTTTGATCCGATCGAAGTCTACATGGAATCCTGAACCAGCAAAATCGCTAGTTAATTGAATCTTGATTTCGCCTGGCATCGCTACGAGGCATGTTCACGGAGGGCGGACCGATGGCAAGAATGCACGAATCGCGGGTTGCATGGCTTGACGATGGCAGATCCACCCGCGGGCACAGGCCTTCCTGCTCGGGATCCGTCCCGCCTTCGTCGGTCTGCGATGCGGTCTCCGGCTCGGACTCGCACGAGAATTGCTGCTGGCGACACGCGCGGCGCTCGACGGCAGGCCGGCCGTCCTGTCGGGCGAAGTCGATGCGCTCGAGGCGGACATCGCAGCGTATCGGCAAACGCTGTGTGACGGTCTCGATGACGGCGGCTTGCGCGAACGGCCGCGCGATCTGCTGACGCTGCGCCTGAAGATGGTCGAGATCGCGGCAGCGGCCGCCGCGCTGGCGTTGCAGGCGTTGTGGGAACGTGCCTCCCTGCGCGCGCACAGTGGGGGACACGCCTGCCGTGCGCACGAAGTGGCGTTCCTCGCGGTTGTCACTCCGACGGTTGCTCAGCTCAGGGGCGACCTCGCCAGAATGGGGTAGGATGGGTCGCCTGCAACAAGGCCGACGATACGCAGCATCCATGCATCCATGCATCGAGGCAGAATGACCCAGTTAAAAACCATACAAGACGATGAGCCCCCCACCTGGCTGCCCAAGCTGAAACCGCACGCCGGCCCCCGTTTCCTGCAGATCGCGGACGCGCTCCAGCAGGCGGTCGGGGAGGGCCTGTTGAACCCGGGCGACCGCCTGCCGCCGCAGCGCCAGCTGGCGGCGGCTCTGGACGTCGACCTGACGACGGTCACGCGCGCGTACGACGAAGCGCGGCGCCGGCATCTGCTCGAAGGGCGCGGGGCACGCGGCACGTATGTCGCGGCGCCGAAGGTGGAGCTGACGTCGGTGCTCGACCTGAGCATGAACATCCCGCCGCCGCCGGGCGACGTCGATTTCGACGACCTGTTGAAGCAGGGACTCGCGCAGGTGCTCATGCGGACGGACCCGGATCTGCTGATGACGTATCACCTGGGCGGCGGCGGCAGTGTCGACCGCAAGGCCGGCGCACGCTGGATCGCACCCATGTTCGGCAGCGTGCCGCCGGAGCACGTCGTCGTCTGCCCGGGGGCGCAGGCGGCGATCGCGGCCCTGATCCTCACGCTGACGGCGCCTGGCGACGTGGTCCTCGCGGAGCCGACGAGCTACCCGGGCCTGCGCGCCGCCGCGACGCAGTTCGGTCGCCGCATCGTGCCGGTCGCGACCGACCGGCACGGCATGTCGCCCCAGGCGCTGGAAGCGGCGTGCCGCAAGCACGGCGCCCGGCTCGTGTACCTGAACCCCACGTTGCAGAATCCGACGGCGGCGACCATGCCAGAACGCCGGCGCAGGGAGCTGGCCGCGGTGGCGCAGCGCTGCGACGCGCGCATCGTCGAGGACGATCCGTACTGGCTGCTCGCCGAGGCGCCGCCGCCGCCCGTCGCTTCTTTCGCGCCGGAGCGCGTGTATTACATCTCGACCTTGTCCAAGTGCCTCACGCCGGGCCTGCGCATCGCGTTCGTGCTCGTGCGCGATGCGGCCGAGCGCGAACGCTTCCTCGCCGCTCTGCGGTCGTTCACGCTGATGGCGGCGCCGCTGACGGCCGCGCTGGCGACGCAATGGATCATGGACGGTTCGGCCGACCGGATGCTGGAAGGCGTGCGCGACGAGGCGCGGCTGCGCCACCGGATGGCGCGCGGCGTGCTCGCGGGACGCTATCGCGGCGCGGGCGACGGGCTGCATGTATGGATCGAGCTGCCGGCCTACTGGCAGCCGTACCAGCTCGCGCGCGCGGCGGACAAGGAGGGGCTGGCCGTGACGCCGGCCGAGGTGTTCGCGACGGGCGCCGACGCGGTCAATGCGATCCGGATCTCGCTCGGCAGCGTCAAGGACCGCGGACGTCTGCAGGTGGGCCTGCAACGGCTGTCGAGCTTGCTGGCGCGGCGGCCCGAGTCGTTCAGCGACGCAATCGTCTAACGCCGCACATTTCACACACTTCACAAATGTTGTCTACTCGAAATTATTTTCTTGCCAGAATGAATAAATACACGATAACATTTGCCTTAAGTCAACTTTAAGGAGCCGGCCGACGGCTTCCGCATGGAGTGAAGATGCTGAGCCGCCTGCCCGTGTTGTGGAAAGTCCTGTTGGCGCCGGCCATTGCGATGCTGTGCATGGCGGCCTACCTCACCTTCACGGCCATCGTCTTCAAGCAGAACAACCTGCGCCTCGCGGACGTGCGCGACGTGCAGTACCCGGTGCTCGATGCGATGACGGAGAATACGGGCGCGCTGGACAAGATCATCGACGTGCTGAATTCGGCGGCCGCCGCGGGCGAACCCGAGCAGATCGCCGCGGCGGATGCGCTCGCCGTCAAAGTGGCGGACAACTACCGCCGCCTGCGCGCGCTCGACACGGGGCATGCGGCCGACCTGGGACGGCTGGCGACGGAATTCGACACGTATTACAAGACCGCACGCGCGATTTCCGACGCCATGGCAAGCCACAGCGGCATGCCGGCCAAGGACAGGCTGCAGGCGATGGCCGCGGCGCTGGCGACCTATCGCAAGGATGTCGCGGACTTCCGCACGGCGGCGCGCGACCGCTTCACCGGTACCGTGGCCGCAGCGACCGATGCGTCGAACCGGGCCGTGCTCGGCGGCGCCGTCACCGGCGCGCTGGGCCTCGTCGTCACGCTGGCCTTCGCGCTGCTCGTGGCGCGCATGCTGGTACGCCAACTGAACGAGGCGGTGCGGGTCGCGGAGACTGTCGCCGCGGGCGACCTGACCAGCACGATCGCCGTCGATGCCCGCGACGAGACGGGCAAGCTGCTGCACGCGCTCCGGCACATGAACGGCAGCCTGGTACGGATCGTCAGCGAGGCCCGCGGCGCCACCGACAGGATCGCGGCCACATCGGCCCACATCGCGCAGGGTAACGGCGACCTGGCGCAGCGTACGGAACACCAGGCGCAGGCGCTCGTGCAGACGTCGTCGTCGATGGGCGCACTCACCGGCACGGCCAAGGAGAACGCCGCGAATGCCGCACAGGCCAACGAACTGGCCGGGTTCGCCGCGAACGTCGCCACGCAGGGCGGCGCCGTCGTCGGGCAGGTGATCGCCACAATGGAGGCGATCCATGCATCGTCGCGCGAAATTGCGGACATCGTGGGCGTCATCGAGGGGATCGCCTTCCAGACCAACCTGCTCGCACTGAACGCGGCCGTCGAGGCGGCACGCGCCGGCGAACACGGGCGCGGTTTCGCGGTCGTGGCGAACGAAGTGCGCAGCCTGGCGCAGCGTTCGGCCGCCGCGGCCAAGGACATCACGGGCCTGATCGGGCGCTCGGTCACCCAGGTCGAACTGGGTACGACACTGGCGGACCAGACCGGCCGCACGATGGACGAAATCGTGAGCAGCGTGCGGCGCGTGACCGACATCATGGCCGCGATCGCCGAAGCGAGCAATGCCCAGACGGCCGGTATCGAGCGCATCAACGATGCGATCGCGCAGATGGACGAGGACACCCAACGCAACGCCGGTCTTGTCGACGAGACCGCGGGCCTCGCGGCCGCACTGCGCGAGCAGGCTGCCAGCCTGGCCGCCGTCGTGAGCGTGTTCACGCTGGCGCGCCCGGATGGTTTGCCGCATCCGGTCGCTCCCGACAGGCTGGCGCTGCCGGCATCCAACGGTCCCGCCGCGCGGCGCCGCGCCTGACCCGTACCCCTTTTCATCACCACACCATCATCATGAAGAGAGTCCTTCCCGCCGCGGCATCCGCGGTGGCGCTCGCGGCGTTCGCCGTGGCGCCCGCGCATGCCGAGATCAGCAACATCGTGTCCGCCCAGTCGTCGCGGGCGCCGCCGGTCGCCCAGGTATGCCAGGCGTTCCTCGGCAAGATCAAGTCGCCGACCCCGATCAACCTCACGGAAAAGAACCCGTTGCGCGACGAGTTCTTCGCCAAGGCCTGCAAGAAGGACCCGGTCCAGGTCCAGGCCATGTGGGGCAAGTTGATCTTCACGGGTACCGGGACGCCGCCGGCCGAGGTGGACTCGGGCGCCGCCATGCGCAAGGCCGTCGCGGCCGACCCGAACGCCGTCGGCTACATCGACAGGAAGGACGTTGACGCCACCGTCAAGGTCATCGCCACCGCCAACTAACCACGCAAAAAGAATGAAGAAACTGATGATCGCCGCGCTGCTGTCCAGCGCCGGCATGGCACAGGCCAGCGACTTGAGCATTTCCGGGTTTGCCACCGTCACCGCGGGCAAGGCCTACGCCGGTTCCGACGGGGAGTTCATGGGCCAGCCGTGCCCCTGCTTCATCGGCAATTACGAGCACGGCGCCGTCTACCACGGCAACGAATGGAGCCTCGCGCGCGAATCGCTCGTGGGCCTGCAGGCCAGCTACCGGTTCACCGACAAGCTGTCCGGCACCGTGCAGGCGGTGTCGCGCGCATCGGAACACGGCAAGCCGGAAGTCGATTGGGCGTACCTGTCGTACGACGTGGCGCCCGACACGACGGTCCAGGTGGGCCGCCGCCGGCTGCCGATCTACGCGTACTCGGACAGCGTCTACATCGGCTTCACGCTGCCGTGGGCACGGGTGCCGCAGGACATCTATGGCTGGGAGGTCGGCGCCTACAACGGCGTGAACGTGCGCCACTCGCGCAGCGTCGGCGACTGGGCCGTCACCGGGACGCTCTTCGCCGGCCAGGAAACCTCGCACGACAACATCGAACAGCGCAAGATCTACTACGGCTACCGCGTCGACGACGACTGGAAGCACATCCTGGGCGGCTACCTCGACGTGTCCAACGAGGTGTTCGGTGCGCGCCTGATCTACATGCAGAACTCGATCGACCTGTCGATGTATCCGCCGGGCGAGGAACCGTCGTTCGCCCGGGGCACGCGCCAGCGCATCATTGGCCTCTCCGGCAGCATCGACTACGGCAACTGGATGGTGCGCGCTGAAGCCAACCGCTTCATGCGTCCCGCGCTGGACTACAAATCGTCCAGCTGGACGGCGACGGTCGGGTATCGCATGGGCGCCTACATGCCGATGGCCGGGTTTTCCTCGTACAAGGAAAAACAGACGGCATCCTATACGGCCACGCAGAACGACAACACGCGCTTCGTCGGCGTGCGCTGGGACTTTCGCAAGAACATGGACCTGAAGGTGCAGTGGGACTCGGTGAAGGATTCGAGCGCGTACGACTTCACCAAGAACGCGAAGATGGTGACCGTGACCTGGGACGTGCTGTTCTGACCCATCCGGTTCCGTGCGACATCGGTCGTGAGTATTCGTTATATTTAATTTAACAATACGCAGACCGCTGTCGAGAGGAACATGGGGGAATCGGGGAACGGAGTCACGTTGCGCCGCCGCGCCTGCGCGGTACTGCTGGCGCTGGCCGTCGGTGCCGTGCGGGCGGACGACGATCCGCTGCGGGAAACCGTACAATCCGACGACGGCCGTCCATACAAGAGCCTTGGCGCCGCGGCCCTTGAAATCGCCGCCTTCCAGTTCCTGCTGAACCGCGTCGATCACGCGTTCGTCCGGCCGGACGACTACGGCGTCAGTGTCGGCTCGATCCGCCATAACCTGCGCAGCAGCTGGGTGGTCGACCGCGATCCGTTCGAGATCAACCAGCTGGGCCATCCCTACCAGGGTTCCGTCTACTTCGGCCTCGCGCGCAGCAACGGCCTGTCGTTCTGGGAATCGCTGGGCTTCGCGTTCGCGGGCAGCGCCGTGTGGGAAATCGCGGGCGAGACGACGCCGCCGTCGCGCAACGACCAGATCACGACGAGCTTCGGCGGCAGCTTCCTCGGCGAGTCGCTGTACCGCATGGCGAACCTCGTGCTGGAGCAGGGCTACGGCCTGTCGCCGCGATGGCGCGAGGTTGCGGCCGCCGCCGTGTCGCCTCCGCTCGGATTCAACCGCTACGTGCGGCCGGGTCGCGGGTCCGGGATCTGGCCGAGCAACAGCCCCGACGTCTACGCGCGGCTCCAGTTGGGCGCGGGCGGGGTCTCGCACAGGAACGTGGGGCCGTCTCAGGCGCCGCACCGCAACGAGGTCTCGGCCGATTTCGCGCTCGACTACGGCCTGCCGGGCAAGCCGGGCTACACCTACCGCCGGCCGTTCGATTACTTCCTGTTCCGCCTCCGCCTGTCGAACATCCAGGGCATCGAAAGCCTCGCGTCGCGCGGCCTGCTGTGGGGCGCGCCGTATGCGCCCGGCCGCAACGTGCGCGGCATCGCAGGCCTGTACGGCAGTTACGATTACCTGGCGCCGCAACTGTTCCGTGTCGCGAGCACGGGCCTGTCTCTGGGCACCAATGCGCAGTGGTGGGTGGCAGAAGGCCTCGCGCTGCAGGGGCATGCGTCGGCCGGTGTGGGCTACACGTCGACCGGTACCGTGCGCGCCAGCACGAGCGGCCAGTACAACTACGGTTTCGCGCCGCAGGCGATGCTGATGCTGCGCACGATCGGCGGCGAGAAGGTCGCACTCGACCTGACGGCGCGCGAATTCTTCAACGGTAAGCTGACCAGTCCCGAGACCGGCGGCACGGACCGCGTGTTCCGGGGCGACGCGACGCTGACATACCGTTTAAGCGGCCGCCATGCCGTCTCGCTCAAGTACATCACGTCGCGCCGCACGTTTGCGTTCGCCAACGTGCCGGAGCGCCAGCAGCGGCGCGACACGGTCGGTCTCTACTACACCTGGCAGCCATTTCGCGGCTTCGGCGCCGTCGAGTGGTAGGGCGCTCTCCACCGTTGTAAAACGTTTTACTTGAGGTTATATTCCACCGGATAACCCTGGTGGAGACGACAGGGAGAAAAAACGTTTTGCGCGTACGGCCATCGCCTGTGCGTTGATGGCGCTCGCGGGCGCGGCACGGGCGGATGTGAGCCAGCGCGTCGAGGCGCTGCTGCGCCAGATGACGCTGGAGGAAAAGGTCGGCCAGCTGAACCAGCTGTCCGGCAAGGACTTCAGCACGGGGCCGGGCACCGACAAGGTGCGCGACATCGAGCGCGACATCCGCGACGGCAAGGTCGGCTCCATGCTGAACATCCGCGGCGCGGCCGAAACGCGCCGCGTACAGGCGCTGGCGCTGCAGTCGCGCCTGCACATTCCGCTGCTGTTCGGGCTCGACGTCATCCACGGCTACCGCACCGTGTTCCCCGTGCCGCTGGGCGAAGCGGCGTCGTGGGACCTCGACGCGATCGAGGAATCGGCCCGCATCGCCGCGCGCGAGGCGTCCGCGGCCGGCGTCCACTGGACGTTCGCGCCGATGGTCGACATCGGCCGCGATCCGCGCTGGGGCCGGGTGATGGAAGGCGCGGGCGAAGACACCTATCTCGGAGCGCGCATCGCCGCGGCCCGCGTGCGCGGTTTCCAGGGCACGAAGCTGGGCGGGCTGGAATCCGTGATGGCCACGGCGAAGCACTTCGCCGCCTATGGTGCCGCGACCGCCGGCCGCGATTACAACGCCGTCGACATGAGCGAGCATCTGCTGCACGAAACCTACCTGCCGCCGTTCG
Source organism: uncultured Massilia sp. (assembly GCA_966212555.1). Lineage (GTDB taxonomy): Bacteria > Pseudomonadota > Gammaproteobacteria > Burkholderiales > Burkholderiaceae_D > Telluria. The sequence continues at coordinate 5,549 of CBIHRX010000064.1, read as the reverse complement.
AGGCCGCGCTGGATGCGGGCGTGGCCACCTTCATGAACTCGTTCAACACGCTGAACGGGATCCCGGCCACCGGCAACGCCATGCTGCAGCGGGATATCCTCAAGGGCCGCTGGGGCTTCACGGGCTTCGTCGTCAGCGACTGGGGCTCGGTGCGCGAGATGGTCGCCCACGGCTACGCGGACGACCTGCGGGATGCGGCCGCGAAGGCCATCACCGCCGGCAGCGACATGGATATGGAGAGCAGCGCCTACGCGTCGTCGCTGGCGAACCTCGTGCGCGGCGGCCGGGTCGACGTGGCGCTCGTCGACGATGCCGTGCGGCGCGTGCTGACGAAGAAGTTCGAGCTGGGCCTGTTCGACGATCCGTACCGCTTTTCCGATCCCGCGCGCGAGAAGGCGGCGCTGGCGGACCCGCGCCACCGGGCGGCCGCGCGCCGGATCGCGGCGGAATCGATGGTGCTGCTGAAGAACGAGACCGGCGCGCTGCCGCTGCGCAAAGACGCGCGCTCGATCGCCGTGATCGGACCGCTGGCGGACGCCCGGCGCGACCTCGAAGGCGGGTGGATCGTGGACTCGAACGCGGCCACGATGGCGAGCCTCGTCGATGCCGTCCGCACGCACGCGGGACCGGGCACGCGCATCGCGTACGCCGCCGGCTGCGACGTGGCCTGCCGCTCCGACGGCGGCTTCGCGCAAGCGCTCGACCTCGCGCGCGCGTCCGACGTCGTCGTGCTGGCCGTCGGCGAAAGCTGGGACATGTCGGGCGAGGCGAAGTCGCGCGCCCACCTCGGCCTGCCGGGCCGCCAGGCGGCATTGTTCGACGCGTTGAAGGCGATCGGCAAGACGCCCGTCGTCGTGATCGTGGCCGGACGCCCGCTGATCTTCGAGAACGTCGCGGAAGGGGCGAACGCCATCCTGTACGCGTGGCATCCGGGCAGCGAAGGGGGCAATGCGATCGCGGACGTGCTGTTCGGGGACGTGAACCCGTCCGCGAAACTCCCGATGACCTTCCCGCGCAACATGGGACAGATCCCCATCGGCTACCAGCAATACCGGACGGGGCGCCCCGTGCTGAACGACGGGAACAGCGTCTACAAATCCGCGTACATCGATTCGCCGAACACGCCGCGCTACGCGTTCGGCCATGGCCTGAGCTATACGACGTTCGCGTACGGCGACCTGCGCCTGTCCAGCACGCGCATGGCGCCGGACGGGAAGATCACCCTCCAGTTCACGCTCGCGAACAGCGGCCCCGTGGCGGGCGCCGAGGTCGTGCAGTTCTACCTGCGCGACCCCGTCGCATCCGTCGTGCGGCCCGTGCAGGAACTGAAGGGCTTCCAGCGCGTCCTGCTGAAACCGGGCGAGCGCCGCACCGTCAGCTTCACGATCGACCGCGAGACGCTGTCGTTCTTCGACCGCAAGCTGGCGTGGGGTGCGGAGCCGGGCACGTTCGAACTGATGGTGGGCAGCGCATCGGACGACATCCGCCTGCGCCAGACCATCGAGCTGACGCCCCGGTGACGGCGCAGGTCAGAACGTCAGGTCCGCGCGCACGCCGAAGTAGCGGTGCCAGTCGCGCGGCGGCAGCCATGCGGTGGTGTTCACGGCATGCGGCGTGTTCGGCGCCTTCGGGCTCCACGTGCTGTTGGCGATGCTGTTGTTCAGGCCCGCCGCGTACTGGCGGTCGAACATGTTGTTGACGAACAGCGTGGCCTTCCAGCGGCCGCCCCGGTCCGCGGCGCCGAACGTCAGGTTCGTGATGCTGTAGGCGCCCTGGATCGTGTTCGGGTCCTGGTTCAGCGAGAACTGCGTGCGGCCCTGGTAGCGCGTGGTGGCGGACACGAAGCCGTCGAACGGCAGCGCCGGCAGCGGCACGTCCAGCGTGCCGCCCAGGTTCAGCTTCACTTTCGGCGCGTTCGGCAGCGTCTTGCCGGCCAGGTCCTGCACGTTCGTGTTGTTGAATTCCGGGCTCTGGTAGCAGCCCGGTCCCGGCGCGGCCGCCGTGCCGGCCGCGTTCAGCACGTTGTAGCAGGGGCCGTTGCGGAATTCGCGGATCGTCGCCTCCGTGTAGGCGAGGCTGCCGTTCAGCTGCAGCAGGCGCGTGACGCGCGCGCTGCCTTCCAGTTCCAGGCCCTGCGTGCGCAGGCCGCCGATGCTGTTCAGCGCCGTGCGGAAGATGCCGTCGTAGTCGAAGAAGCCGGCCGACTGCTGGAAGTTGCGGAAGTCGGTGCGGAATGCGGCCAGCGAGAACATCGCGCGGTTGTTCCACAGGCTCTGCTTCCAGCCGACTTCGTAGCTGCGCGCCGTCTCCGGGGCCACCGGCGGACGCGCCGCCAGCACCGCCGTGAAGCTGGACGTCAGGTCGTACGCGATGCCCTTGTGACCCGTCGAGATCGTGCCGTACACCATCGCGTCCTTGTCGAGCCGGTGTTCGACGCCCAGCTTCCACGTGCGGCTCGTGTTGCTGTCCGAGCGCGTATAGAACTCGGTCTGCGCGAACGCCTGCGGCGGCACCGTGTAGCGGCGGAAGTTGTAGCCCGTGTCCTCGTCGTTCAGGCGCGCGCCGACGATGAGGCTCGTGTCGGGGCGGAAGTCCCAGCTGCCCTGGCCGTAGATCGCCTTGTTGACGTTCCACGCATCGGCGCCGTAGTTCGTGCCGTAGTTCTGGATCAGGGGCACCTTGGCCAGCTCGCGATTCAGGTCGTTCTTGCCGTACCAGAGGCCGGCCACGTAGCGGATCGGGCCGCGGTCCGGCGACGTGAGACGCAATTCCTGCGTCGTCGACTTCACGTTGAAGACGCCGTACTGGTACAGGCCACCGTGCATCTGCGTCGGCGCGCCGTTCGGCAAGGCGAGGAACTGCAGGATGTCGATGTCGGTGGCGTCGTTGTCCTGGTAATCGTCCATGTGGTATTTGCTGTAGGACGTAATGGCGCTCAGGGTGTGGCCGTTCGCGAAGCCGTAATCGATCTTGAGGCCCGTGCCCCAGTCGTGGAATTTGCCGCCCGTCGGGTAATCGTTGCGCACGTCGCGGTTGGACGGGTTGATGTTGATTCCCGCGAGGACGACGGATTGCGGCAGTTGCGGCGCATTGCGATACAGGCCGCCCGGCGTCATCGACGTGAACGCCGTCGTGCAGCAGAATTTCTCGGTGCGGTTGTAGTGGGGCGTCAGCGTGAACGTCAGGTCGTCCGTCGGGCGCCATTCGAACTTCGCATTCAGGTTGTCGCCCTTGCTGCCATTGAGCTTGCCGCCCGTCGTCAGGTTGTTCAGCGTGCCGTCGTAGTTCGTCTTGCTGGCGGCGACGCGCATGCGGAACGTGTCGGACACGGCGCCCGACACGCTGACGCCGGCGCCCCATTCGTCGTCGTTCGTCGCGAGCAGGGTCGCCGTCGTCTTCACCGGCCCGCCGATCGGTTTCGTCGTGATGTTCAGCGCACCCGCGATCGAGCTCTTGCCGAACAGGGTGCTCTGCGGCCCCTTCAGCACTTCGATGCGGTTGACGTCGGCGAGGTCCTTGAACGCGTTGGCTTGCATGCCGAGCGGGATGTCGTCGACGATCACGGCCACGTCGGCCTCGACGCCGATGCCCAGCGAGTACGTGCCGACGCCGCGCATGTTGATGCTGAAGTTGCCGGGCTGGGTGCCGTAGGACAGCGTAAGCGCGGGCGACAGGGCGGGCAGGTCGTCCAGTTCGCGCACGTTGGAGCGCTGCAGCACGGCGTCGCCGAGGACCGTGATCGACGCGGGCACGTCCTGCAGGTTCTGGGCGCGCTTGTTCGCCGTGACGACGACGGTTTCCAGCCTGGCGGGGTCGGGTTGCGGCGCGTCCTGGGCGTGGGCGCTCAGGGCGAGCAGGGCGGCGGCGATGGCGGCCGCGGCGGGCTTGGGTGTGCCGGGGTAACGCATGGTGGTCTCCTTGTTATCGGTGTGGCCGGTGGCGCAGCTCGATTGGCAACGTTTCCAATTCCGGCGAAATAAAAAGACGGTCCGTTCGGTCCAGTCGCGTGCGGGCGGGAAAACGATTGAGCAGGCATTCGCTTGCGGTTGCCGATCTTCCAGTGCACGTGACGAAGTTAAACGTTTTCCGTCAAACGCGAAAATATACCAAACATGCGATAAAGACAAGCACTATGGACGCGGCGTGTGCCGATGAGACGTCCATACAACACCGACACGTTATAGTGCGCGTTCCGCGACTTCTCTCCGAGACGATCTACCGCCACCTCGACCTGTACTCGCGCGGGACCCTGGAAGTCTTCAAGGCATTCGCCGAACTGCGGACAATGTGAAGCCCGGTCACATTCGTTGTTGTATGGATACATGCGCTGCTTTTATTGCATGGAGCGGCGACATGGCGCCGCGGCGATCGCATACACTCGGCGCTTTGTCGAATCGTCGGAGCGAGTATTGTTTCGTGGCGGAGCCAATGCGGTATTGCGTTCGCAAGCCGGACAAGCAGGGCAGGATCGTGTCGAAGCACTGGACGCCGGGCGTCGGCCGCTGAAGGCCGTCACGATCGCGCTGATCCTGATGGCGTGTCTCATGTCGGTCGTCGTCATGGCGTGGAGCGGGTATCACTCGCGCGAACTGGAGCTGTCCGGTGCCTCGATCTCCGCATCGAATACCGCGCACACGCTCGCCAACCAGGCCAATTCCTCGTTCAAGATGGCGGACACGGTGCTCGTGTCGCTCGTCGACAAGGTGGAAGTGGAAGGGTGGTCGGCCGCGAACATGGCACGCCTGCGCGCGCTGATGATGAAGCACATGGCCGACCTGCCGGCCCTGCAGGGCCTCTTCATCTATGACGAAAACGGCCGCTGGACCGTCAATTCGGCCGGCACGCAGTTCGACGGCCGCAACAACAGCGACCGCGCCTACTTCCAGTACCACGCGCGGCATCCGGGACGGGGCGTGCACATCGGCGCGCCGATCATCGGCCGCACGAGCGGCGCGTGGATCATCCCCGTGTCGCGGCGCATCGACCATCCCGACGGCAGCTTTGCCGGCGTGGCGCTGGCGACGATCAGGATCGATTTTTTCCGCAACGTCTACGAAGGCCTCGACATCGGCAGCGACGGCCGCATCCTGATGACGCTGGACGACGGCACCCTGCTCCTGCGCGTGCCGTTCGACACGGCCAGCATCGGGCGCGACACGAAGGCGGCCCCCCTGTTCCGCCCGCGTGGAGGCGAGGCCGACGTCGACGGCGCGACCTTCCTCCACAGCGAATCGCGCGTCGGCGACTATCCGGCACGGATCGTCGTCCTGCGCTCGAAGGACGTTGCGCTGCGTCCGTGGCGCCAGAGCGCGACGTGGTCGTGCCTGGCGCTGGCCGTGCTGATCGCCGGCCTGCTGCTGCTCGGGCGGCGCGCCGTGCGCCAGATCGCGCTGCGCGACCGGCTGCAGCGCGACCTGCTCACGACGAAGGCGCTGCTCGAGACGGCGAACGCGTCGCTGTCGGCGCTGGCCTACGTCGACGGCCTGACGGCGTTGTTCAACCGGCGCTATTACGAACAGGCCTGGGAGCGCGAGCACCGGCGCGCGTTC
>CBIHRX010000063.1:0-24992 GCA_966212555.1 uncultured Massilia sp. | reverse complement strand
GTCGAAGCCGATCAGCTTGCCGAAGCCGGCCTTGCGCGCGGTGCCGACCATGCCAACGATGCCGCCGGCGGGACCGGACAGGATCGAGTCCTTGCCCTGGAAGCGGTGCGCGCCCGTCAGGCCGCCATTGCTCTGCATGAACAGCAGGCGCACGCCTTCCATCTCGGCCGCGACCTGGTCCACGTAGCGGCGCAGGATCGGCGACAGGTAGGCGTCAACGACCGTCGTGTCGCCGCGCGAGACCAGTTTCATCATCGGGCTGACCTGGTGCGAGACCGACACCTGCGCGAAGCCCAGTTCCGCGGCGATGGCGGCGATCGCGCGTTCATGGTCGTTGTAGCGGTAGCCGTGCATCAGCACGATCGCCACGGAACGGAAGCCGGCCGCATGCAGGTCCGCCAGTTGCGCACGCACGGCGGCCGTGTCGAGCGGCACGACCACGTCGCCGTGGGCGCCGATGCGCTCCTCCACCTCGACGACGCGTTCGTACAGCAGTTGCGGCAGTACGGGATGGCGGTCGAACAGGCGCGGACGGTTCTGGTAGGCGATGCGCAACGCGTCCTTGAACCCCCTGGTGATGAGGAGCGCGGTGCGCTCGCCCTTGCGTTCCAGCAGGGCGTTGGTCGCCACCGTCGTGCCCATCTTGACGGCTTCCACGAGATCGGGCGTGATGGGTGCGTCGGGTGCGATGCCGAGCAGGCGGCGGATGCCGGCGACGGCGGCGTCGCGGTACTGCTCCGGGTTCTCGGACAGCATCTTGGCCGTCACCAGCGCGCCGTCGGGCTTGCGCGCGACGATGTCGGTGAACGTGCCGCCGCGGTCGATCCAGAACTGCCAGCGCTGGCGCGGCGTGTTGTCGTGATGGGTCTCTTGGTGATGCATGGTCTTACCTCTTCAAAGTAACGGGCGAAGCGCTGCCATGGCGCGCGCCGGGGCGCCCGTATCGTCGTGCGTGGATCAGGGAAGGATCAGGATTCGAGGCGCTTGCCGCGGGTCTCGGGCAGGGTCAGCGCGGCCACGACCATGATGCCGTAGGCGCCGGCCGCGAACAGGCCGATGGCGTGGCCCAGCGGGAGCGTCTGGCCGGCGGCGCCGATCGCGAACGGGAACAGCGAACCGATCGCGCGGCCCATGCTGTAGCAGAAACCCTGGCCCGAACCGCGCATGCGGGTCGGGAACAGTTCGGTGAGGAACGCGCCCATGCCGCTGAAGACGCCGGAGACGAGGAAGCCGAGCGGGAAGCCGAGCACCAGCATCACGCTGTCCGTCACCGGCAGCCGGGTGTAGGCCAGTGCGATCGCCAGCGAGCCGACGGCGAACAGGATGAAGTTGCGCTTGCGGCCCAGGCGGTCCGTCAGGTAGGCGCTGACGATGTAGCCGACGTAGGAGCCGACGATGACCATCGCGAGATAGCCGCCGGTGCCCAGCACCGTCAGGTGGCGCTCCGTCTTCAGGAACGTGGGCAGCCAGGTCGTGATGGCGTAGTAGCCGCCCTGTGCGCCGGTCGTCAGCAGCACGGCGCGCAAGGTCGTCGACAGCATCTTCGGCGAGAAGATCTCGGTGAACTTCGCCTGGTCCGCGTGCTCGCCGCGGCGCTGCTCGGCCAGGAACACGTCCGGCTCTTCCACGAAGCGGCGGATGTAGATGACGAAGATGGCGGGGAGGATCCCCAGCAGGAACAGCGAGCGCCACGCCAGTTCGGCCGGCAGCAGCGAGAACATCAGCGCGTACAGCAGCGCCGAGACGCCCCAGCCCAGGGCCCATCCGGCCTGCACCATGCCGACCGCCTTGCCGCGGTCCTTCGCGCGGATGACCTCGCCCATCAGGATCGCGCCGGCCGTCCATTCGCCGCCCATGCCGAAGCCCATCAGGCCGCGCAGCACGAGCAGCTGGTTGAAGGTCTGGGCAAAGCCGCTCAGCACCGTGAACAGCGCGAACCACAGGATCGTGATCTGCAGGGTCTTCACGCGGCCGATGCGGTCCGACAGGATGCCGGCCAGCCAGCCGCCCAGCGACGACGTGAGCAAGGTGACGGTGCCGATCAAGCCGGCATCGCCCTTGGACAGGCCCCACGTCGCGATCAGGGTGGGAATGACGAAGCTGAGGAATTGCGTGTCCATCGCGTCCAGCGCGTAGCCGACCTTGCAGCCGATGAACGTGCGGCGCTCCGTTTTCGTGAGTTGGCGCAGCCAGCCGAAATGGCTCGTATCTTCCACGCGCTCCTGCGCGAGTTCCTGTGTGTTCATGTCGTCTCCGTGTTGTGTGTTTTACAGCGCAGCCAGTGAAGCATTCGGTATGTCGGTCACCAGCATGTAGCCGGGACGATGGGTGATCACGAACGGCAGGCGCGCGGCGCGGATCGCCTCCTGCGGCGTGCCGCCGCATGCCCAGAACACCGGCACTTCGTCCGCCATGACCTCGCCGGCGTCGCCGTAGTCGGGCCGCGCCAGGTCGGCGATGCCGATCAGGCGCGGATCGCCCAGGTGCACGGGCGCGCCGTGGATCGCGGGGTAGCGGCTCGTGATCTGGATCGCGCGGATCGCATCCTGCGCCTTCAACGGGCGCATGGACACGACCATGTTCCCGCCGAACGGCCCCGCCGCTTCGTTCGGGATGTTCGTGCGGTACATGGCGATGTTCTTGTCCTGCTCGATGTGGCGCAGCGGGATGCCGGCCGCCAGCAGCATTTCCTCGAACGAGAACGAACAGCCGATCGCGAACGCGACCAGGTCGTCGCGCCACAGGCCTTCCAGCGCCGCCGGCGTCTCCGCCAGCGCGCCGTCGCGGTACACGTAATAGCCCGGCACGTCGGTGCGCAGGTCCACGTCGGCCCCCAGCGCCGGCACGTGCCACGCGCCCGGCTCCCCGATCGCGAGCAGCGGGCACGCCTTCGGATTACGCTGGGAAAAAAGCAGGAAGTCGTGGGCCTGCGCTTGCGGCAGGATGACGAGGTTGGCCTGGGCAAAGCCGCCACAGACGCCGGAGGTCGGCTTGCGGAATTCCCCGGCGCGGACCAGGTGACGGAACTGGATCGGTTTCATGGATTTCCCTGCTGGTGATGACATAAAACAAGCATAGATGCATCTTTACATTCCACCAAGCCACTTATTTTTATCGCATGTGTTAAGTTTTCCTAAACGCCTGATTGACCCATTCCCCTGATGCTTAAAGTATTCTTTACGCCATGAACACACGCTTCCTCGAAACCCTGATCACCCTCGCCCAGCTGCGCAGCGTCCGCGCGACGGCCCGCGCCATGCATGCGACGCCGGCGGCAATCTCGTTGCGGATCAAGGCGCTGGAGGAAGAGCTGCAGACGGAACTCATCGACCGCAGCACCCGCGAATTCCGGCTGACGCCGAACGCGGACTACCTGCTGAACCACGCGAAGGCCGTCGTGGACGCGACCCGGCGCCTGCGCGAGGCGGCGCGCACGGAAAGCGCGGTGCGGGGCCGGTTGCGGCTGGGCGTGATCGAGACGGTGGTGCACAGCTGGCTCGCGCATTCCGTGCGCCAGCTGAACGCCAGTTTCCCGGAGCTGGAAATCGACCTCGTCGTGGACATGAGCACGACGCTGGAAAAGCGCCTGCTGGCGGGGGAGCTCGACCTCGTGGTCGGCATCGAGGGCGTGAACAGCAGCGAGATCACGTCCGAGCCGCTGGCCGTGTACCCCGTGCGCTGGATCGCGCGGGCCGGATTGCTGCCGGCGCAGCGCGAAGGCCTCGCCCAGCGCCTGCTGCAGTTCCCGATCCTGACGTTCGGCCGCGGCACGCAGCCGCACCGGATGCTGGAAGACATCGTCACCCGGCTCGCCAACCTGAGCGCGGTGCCGCTGGAGCAGACGCGCATCACGTGCTCGCCGTCCGTGGCCGCCATCATCCAGCTGATCCGCAACGGCTTCGGCGTGGCCGCGATTCCCTGGCTGTTCGTCAGCAGCCATCTGGAGAACGGCGAATTCGTGGAAGTGCCGCTGCAGCCGGTGCCGCCGCCGATCATCGTGTCGATGAGCCGCCGCACGAACGCGCCGGTCGCCGTGCATGCGGCGGCGTCCGCCGTGCGCGCGGCCTGCGCCGAGTATTGCGCGCAGGTGGACGAAAGGTATATCGAGAGCCTGGGCTGAGCGGCCGGCCGTCAGCCGCCCGTCTGCGGATGCCGCGGCAGCACCACCGTGAAGGTCGTGCCGTCGTCAGCATCCGATGCGACGCCGATCCGCCCGCCGTGGGCGACCGCGATTTCGCGCGCGACGAACAGGCCGATGCCGAGGCTGGTGCGCTCGGCCGGGCCGCTGCCGCCGCGCGCGCCGCCGCGGACGAGCGGGTCGAAGATCCTCGACAACTTGTCGGGCGGGATCGGCTGTCCCTGGTTGTTCACGGTCAGGACGATCTCGTCGCCGCCCGCCGCCAGGCCGACCCGGACCGGCGTATCCACGCTGCCGTACTGGATGGCATTGCCGATCAGGTTCGACAGCATCTGGGCCACGCGGCCATCGTCGAACACGGCGTCCAGCACGGGCGGCGCGTCCAGCTCGATCCGCCGCCGCGGGTGGAACGTGCGCAGCTCGTCGACCACCTGCCGGCACACGTCCACCATGCTGCCCGGCCGCATCCGGACCGGCATGCCCGCCGCGAGATGGGTACGCGTGAAGTCGATCAGGTCGTCGACGAGCCTGCCCATGCGCCTGGCGCTGCTGGCCATGCGCGCCGCCACGCCGGTGTACGCCGGCGGAATATCGGTAGCGTGCATGATGAAATCGGCCCCGCTCGTCAGCGTGCCGAGCGGATTGCGCAGGTCGTGGCCGAGGATCGCCAGGAACATGTTCTGCGACTGCTTGACCATGTCCTCGTAGCGCGCCACCGACTCGGCCATGGCTTGGTCGATCGCCTCGTTGAAGCGCGTCATGTCGCCCAGGTCCGTGTTCCGCTGTTCCGCCGCCGCCTCCCGCCACAGCGCCAGCACGCTCGAGCGCAGGGCCCGGTATTCGGACACCAGTTGCGCCGCCGTATAGCCGGACAACAAACGGGCTTCGGCATGGGCTTCCGCCGCCGTATCCCCATCCCCCCGCTTGCCCCAGCCCTTGGACTTGGCGACGCGCTCGGCGTCCGACTGGTGGGTATCGAGATCTTCCGCGAAGACGAGCAGCATCTGGCGCGCATGGTCGCGCAACTCGTCGTCGTCCATCGTCAGGGCCGGCGGCTCGATGGTGCGCGCGAAGTCTTCCCATTCCTGCAGGATCGCTTCCATATTGCTACGGATGAAATCGGCGAGGCGGTATGGCTGCGTCATGGTCCTGGTCAACGTGTCGGGTCCGGGGGAGGATCATCGCATCGGAGGTGACGGTAATATTACCAATCATCACTTAAACGGGATGCACGATTCACGCGCAAACGCCACCAGCCGCTCCCGCACCCAGCGCTGGGCCGCGTCGCGATGGTTGCGGTCATGCCAGGCCATGTGGATGGCAAAGCCGGGCACGGGCAGCGGCGGCGCCAGCACGCGCACGCGGACGTTGCGCCCCCTGCCCTCCACCATGCGGGCCGGCACGAGGGCGACGAGGTCGGAGCGTTCGACCAGGTCCAGCACGGAGTGGAACGTCGACGCCGACACGGCGACGCGGCGCCGCAATCCCTGCGCGTCGAGCACCTCGTCCACCGGCGACGTGAAGCTGCCGCCGCGCGGCGAGACCATCACGTGTTCGAGCGCGCAGAACCGCGCGGTGTCCAGCGGGCGGCGCAGCGCCGGGTGGCCGCGGCGCGCGATGAAGACGTAGCGCTCCTCGAACAGCGGACGCGAACGGAGAGACTCCGCGATGCCTTCCGGCGTCAGTACCGCGAGGTCGACCTCGCCCTTTTCCATCTGCGCTTCCAGGCGCGTGGAATCGGCCTGGCGCAGGGCGATGCGCAGGCCGGGCGCCTCCCGGCGCAGCGCGAGCGTGAAGTCGAGCAGCAGCGCCGATTGCACATAGTCCGAGCACGCCAGGTGGACCATGAACTCGTCGCGCGCGGGGTCGAAGGCGCGGGCCGACGTCACCACGTCGCGTAGCTGCGCGAGGGCCGCCGCCAGCGGCGCCTGCAGGCCGAGGGCCAGCGGCGTGGGCGTCATGCCGCGGTGGCCCGGCACGAACAACGGGTCGCCCAGCATCCGGCGCAGGCGCGCCAGCTGGGCGCTCAGCGCGGGCTGGCTCAGGTTCAGGCGCTGCGCGGCGCGGCTCACGCTGCGCTCGGCCAGCAGCGCGTCCAGCGTCACGAGCAGGTTGAAGTCCAGCTTCTTGATATCCATTTTTTGGATACTACCCCAAAAGCCGGCTGGCATTCCCAGGCGCCTTTCGCATGCCCAGAATGGTCGCCATCGCCAACCAAGGAGCAAACGATGAAAACCGTTTTAGTGGTGCATGCCCATCCCGACCCGCACTCCCTCACCGCGCAGATGGCCGCCGCCGCGCGCGCCGCACTGCGCGCCCAGGGCCATGAAGTGATCCAGTCCGACCTGTACGCGCTGGGCTGGAAGGCCGTCTACGACGAACACGATTTCCCCGACCGGCAGGATCGCGAGCGCCTGTCGCTCGTGGACGAATCCGGCCACGCGTTCAGCACGGGCACGCAGCCGGACGACGTGCGCGCCGAGCAGGCCAAGCTGATGGCGGCGGATGCCGTCGTCTTCCAGTTTCCGCTGTGGTGGTTCGGCATGCCGGCCATCATGAAGGGCTGGATCGAGCGCGTGTATGCCTACGGCTTCGCCTACGGTTACCGGGGGGCCGGCAACCGCCACCGCTACGGCGAAGGCGGCCTCGCGGGCAAGCGCGCCATGCTGTCCGTGACGACGGGCGGGCCGGCCGCCGACTACGGCCCGCGCGGCATCAACGGCCAGCTCGACGAACTGCTGTTCCCGATCACGCACGGCGTCCTGTTCTACCCCGGCATGGAGGTGCTGCCCACGTATGCCGTGCATGGCGCGGGCCGCATCGATGCCGAGGGCGTCGAACAAGCGAAGGCCGGCCTGGCGGCGCGCACGCGCACCCTGTTCACCGATGCGCCGATTCCCTACCGTCCGCAGAACGGCGGCGACTTCCCGGACCGGCACGTGCTGGCGGACGACGTCGCGCCCGGCGTCACCGGATTGCGCGCCCACCTGCGTTAATACAGCCCTGTCGTGGGACAATAGCCGGGATAACCACGACGGGAGACGCAATGAAAACAACGCTGGCCGGCTTGCTGCTGTCCGCCCTGGCCTGGTCGGCCCAGGGCGCCGACATTGTCCTCGACGCGCCGCTGCCGCGCATCGTGCACAAGGACGGGCGCCATGCACTGCTGGTGGACGGCAAGCCGTTCTTCATGCTGGGCGCGCAGGTGAACAATTCCAGCGCCTGGCCCGCGCAGATGCCGCTGGTCTGGCCGGCCATCGACAGGCTCGGCGCGAATACGCTGGAAGTGCCCATCGCGTGGGAACAGATCGAGACGGCGCCGGGCACCTTCGATTTCAGCTACCTCGACCTGCTGCTCGCGCAGGCGCGGTCCCACAACGTGCGCCTCGTGCTGCTGTGGTTCGGCGCGTGGAAGAACAATGGGCCGAGCTATACCCCCGCGTGGATCAAGCTGGACAACGCCCGCTATCCGCGCGTCGTCGCTGCCAACGGCGAGCTGCGCGATTCGCTGTCGCCCATCTTCCCGGCCACGCTGGAGGCCGACCGCAACGCGTTCGTCGCGCTGATGCGCCACATCCGCGAGAAGGATCCGCAGCATACGGTCGTCATGGTCCAGATCGAGAACGAGACGGGCACCTACGGCAGCGCGCGCGACCACTCGCCGGAAGCGAATAAACTATTTGCCGGCCAGGTGCCCGCGCCGCTGCTGAAGGCGCGCGGCCGCACGGGCGGCACGTGGACGGAGGTCTTCGGCAAGGAAGCCGACGAAGCCTTCCACGCCTGGCACATCGCGCGCTTCGCCGACGAAGTGGCGGCCGCCGGCAAGGCGGAGCTGGACCTGCCCATGTACGTCAACGTGGCGCTGCGCGATCCGTTCAAGCAGCAGGAACCGACGTCGTACTCGGCCGGCGGCCCCACCGACAACGTGATCGACGTGTGGAAGGCCGGCGCGCCGCACATCGACGCGATCGGACCGGACATCTATTTTCCCGAAACCCCGAAATACCACGCCGTGCTGAAACTGTACGACCGCCCGGACAATCCGCTGTTCGTCCCCGAGACGGGCCACACCTTCGCCTACGCGCGCTACCTGTTCGACGTGATGGGCCGGCGCGGCATCGGCTTTTCTCCGTTCGGCGTCGATTTCACGAAGGAGGCCAACGACCCGGCCAGGATTCCCGCAAGCGCGTGGGACATGCTGGAGCCGTTCGCCGGCAACTACCGCCTCGTGGCGCCCATCATGCGCATCTGGGCGCAGCAGGCGTTCGAGGGTAACGTCTGGGGCGCGAGCGAACCGGACGACCGCAAGCCCGTCGACCTGGACCTCGGCAACTGGAAGGCGCGCGTCCACTACGACAAGGGCACGTTCGGCGCGTCGGACTGGACGTGGATGAAGCCGCGCCCCGCGAATCCGCAGGGGCCGGAAGGCGGCGTGCTGGTCGCGGCGCTGGGACCGGACGAATACCTGGTCACGGGCCGCATGGCGCGCATCGATTTCACTGCGCCGGAGGGCAGCGGAAAGCGCGCCCTGCTCGCGCGCGTGGAAGAAGGCCGCTACGACGACGCGGGCAACTGGGTGCTGCACCACGTATGGAACGGCGACCAGACGGATTACGGGTTAAATTTCACCACGGTGCCGCGCGTGCTGCGGGTTAAGCTCGGGAGCTATCCGGCCCGCCAGCCCTAAGACCGTCGCCCCTGCGAAGGCAGGGGCCCAATTTGCACGCGTTTCGACGGCGCATGCGAAATTGGATCCCCGCCTTCGCGGGGATGACGTGGTTATTCCGCGGATGACGTGGTTATTCCGCGGGGACGACGTGGTTATTCCACGAGGATGACATAGCTATTGCGTACTCACGTTACAAAGGATCTTCTTCATGACCACGACCATGCACAAGATCGCCCTGATCCTGTTCGTGCTCGCCCTGCTGCACACGTTCGCCACCCGCCTCTTCGAAGGCCTGGCGCACCGCCATCCGCGCCATGCCGGCCTGTTCCACCTGCTGGGCGAGGTGGAAGTCGTCTTCGGCTTCTGGGCCTTCGTGCTGATGCTCGCCATGGCCTTCGTCGACGGCAGCGCCGCCGCCATCGACTACGCCGAGTCGCGCCATTACACGGAGCCCCTGTTCGTGTTCGTCGTGATGGTGGTGGCCGCGTCGCGGCCCGTGCTGGAAGCGGCGCGCGCGCTCGTGCGCCTGCTCGCGCGGCTGTTGCCGCTGCGCGCGGAAGTGGCGCAGACGTGGCTCGGCCTCGCGCTCGTGCCGCTGGTCGGCTCCCTCATTACGGAACCGGCCGCGATGACGATCGCCGCGCTGATGCTGGCGCCGTCCGTGTTCCGCCCCGGGATGCCGGAGTGGCTGAAATACGGGGCGCTGGGCGTCCTGTTCGTCAACGTGTCGATCGGCGGCACCCTGACGTCGTACGCCGCGCCGCCCGTGCTGATGGTGTCCGGGGCGTGGGGCTGGGACAGCGTCCACATGCTGACGCACTTCGGCTGGCGCGCGGCCATCGCCGTGCTGGCCAACGCGAGCGTCGTAACGTATCTGCTGCGCCCGCACCTGCGCCCGTTCGACGTGTCGATCGAGGGCGAGGCGCCCGTGCGCATGCCGGTCCTCGTCACGCTGACGCACCTGGGCGTGCTGACGGCGATCGTGCTGCTGGCCCACCATCCCGTGCTGTTCACCGGCATCTTTTTACTGTTCCTCGGCATCACCCAGGCGTACCCGCGCTACCAGGACCCGCTGATCCTGAAGGAAGGCCTGCTGGTCGGCTTCTTCCTCGCCGGCCTCGTCGTGCTGGGCGGGATGCAGCAGTGGTGGCTGCAGCCCATCGTCGCCAAACTCCAGCCGACCGCCCTGTTCTTCGGCGCGCTGGGCCTGACCGCGATCACGGACAATGCCGCGCTGACCTATCTCGGCTCGCTGATCGCCGGACTGTCCGAGCGCGCGCAATACATGCTCGTGGCGGGCGCGGTGGCGGGCGGCGGCCTGACCGTCATCGCCAACGCGCCGAACCCGGCCGGCGTCGCGCTGCTGCGGCGCGGTTTCAACGACGAGTCGATCGGGGCCGTGGGCCTGCTGCTGGGTGCGCTGGCGCCCACTTGTGCGGCGGCGATGTTGTTCTTGTTGTAACGTATCTCTTGGAGCGGGATCCTCCACGTCCCGCAGCGAGGGAACCATGGATCAAGAGCTACTGATCAGCAAGACGGGCACCATCGAACGCTGCTGCAAGCGTGCCCGCGACGAATACGAGAAGGACCCGACCACCTTCGTCGGCGACATCACGCGCCAGGACGCGGCCACGCTGAACGTGATCCGCGCCTGGGAAGCGGCCGTCGAGATGGGCGACCACGTGCTGGCCACCCGCGGCCTGGGCCCGGCGCACGACGAGCGCGAGATCATCACCCTGCTGGCCGACAACGGCTGGATCGAGCCGGCATTGGCCGAGGACCTCAAGCGCACCGGCGAATTCTGCCGCGCCGAATGGGATTACCAGGCCGCGCCGCTGCCCGCGCTGGTGACCATCATCAAGCGCGGGCTGGACGATTTCGACGTGTATGCACGTGCGCTGCTGGCCGGGGCTGCAGCGGACGATCCCGAACCGGATGCTGTCTAACTGGTATCATGCGCCCTTTCCGAACCACGCACCAGACACCACAAGAACATGAGCCAACCGACCAACCTGCCATCCTTCTGGAGCCGGCTGTCCCTTGCCTTCGGCGCCTTCTTCAAGACCCTGGGCGACGCCGAGTTCGCCGCGCGCGTGCGCGACGACCAGGTCGGCCCCATCGCCGCACCTGCCCCGGCCCCCGCGCCTGAACCGAAACCGGCGCCGGCACCCGCCCCTGCACCGGCCCCGCTGCGCATCGCCACGCCGGACGCCGCCCTGCAACTGCTGGGCCTCCTGCAACGCGAAGCGCGCCTGATCGACTTCGCCAACGAAAACATCACGGTCTACGCGGACGCCGACATCGGCGCCGCCGCGCGCCTCGTGCACGAAGGCTGCGCGCGCGTGCTGCGCGAGCACTTCACCATCGACCCCGTGCGCGGCGAGCTGGAAGGCACGCGCATCACGCTGCCGGAAGGCTTCGACGCCGCCAGCGTGCGCCTGACCGGCAACGTCGTCGGCAAGGCGCCGTTCACCGGCACCTTGAGCCACCGCGGCTGGCGCGCGCGCGACGTGCGCCTGCCGCAGCTGGCGGATAAACACGACGCCAGCGTCATCGCCCCGGCGGAGGTGGAACTGTGAACGACGTGACCAACAACGACGCCCGCTACGCCATCGGCATCGACCTCGGCACGACGCACAGCGCCCTGTCGTACGTCGACCTGCAGGCCAGCGACGGCGAAAAGGCCGACCAGGGCGTGCTGGGCATCCCGCAACTGAGCGCGCCGGGCACCGTGGAAGCGCTGCCGCTGCTGCCCTCGTTCCTGTACCTGCCGCACCCGGACGAACTGGCTCAGGGCGAACTCGCGCTGCCGTGGACGAACGGCCAGGCCGCTCCGGTCGTGGGCGAGATGGCACGCAGCCGCGGCGCCGGCACGCCGATCCGCCTGGTGTCCTCGGCCAAGAGCTGGCTGAGCCACCCGAGCGTGGACCGCCGCGCCGCCATCCTGCCGACCGACGCGCCTGAAGAAGTGGAACGCGTCTCCCCGCTGGCGGCATCGACCCGCTACCTCGAACACCTGAAAGCCGCGTGGAACGCCGCGCATCCGGACGCGCCGTTCGAACGGCAAGCCGTCACCGTGACGATCCCGGCATCGTTCGACCCGGCCGCGCGCGAACTGACGGCGGAAGCGGCGAAGAGCGCCGGCTACGGCAACCCGACCCTGCTGGAAGAACCGCAGGCCGCGCTGTACAGCTGGATCGAAGGCAGCGGCGGCGGCTGGCGCAAGCAGGTCAAGGCGGGCGACATCGTGCTCGTCGTGGACGTCGGCGGCGGCACGAGCGACTTCTCGCTGATCGCCATCCTCGAACGCGAAGGCAACCTGGAACCGCACCGCGTCGCCGTCGGCGACCACATCCTGCTGGGCGGCGACAACATGGACCTCGCGCTGGCCCACCTCGTCGCGCGCAAGCTGCAAACGAACGGCACGCAGCTGGACGCCTGGCAGATGCGCGCCCTCACCTACGCCTGCCGCGGCGCCAAGGAACACCTGCTGGCGGACGCCGATGCGACCACGTGGCCCATCGTCGTGCCGAGCCGCGGCTCCAAACTGATCGGCGGCTCGATCCGCACGGAGCTGACCCGCGACGAAGTCACGACGTTCATCACGGACGGCTTCTTCCCGCGCGTGGAAGCCTCCGCGCGCCCGGCCGTGCGTACCCGCGCGGGCCTGACGCAAGTGGGCCTGCCGTATGCGCAGGACGCCGCCATCACGCGCCACCTCGCCGCCTTCCTCGGCCGCCAGGCCGGCGCGACGGCGGAGCTGGAAGGTTTTAACGGCAAGGTCGATCCCGCGCACACCTTCCTGCACCCGAGCGCCGTGCTGTTCAACGGCGGCGTGTTCAAGTCGGACATCCTGGCCAAGCGCGTGATGGACACCATCAACGACTGGCTGTACATGGAAGGCGCCGAGCCGGCCCGCATGCTGGAAGGCGCGGACCTGGATCTCGCCGTCGCGCGCGGCGCCGCCTATTACGGCTATGCGCGCCGCGGCGGCGGCGTGCGCATCCGCGGCGGCACGGCCCGTTCGTACTACGTCGGCGTGGAATCGTCGATGCCCGCCATCCCCGGCTTCGAACCGCCGCTGGAAGCGCTGTGCGTGGCGCCGTTCGGCATGGAGGAAGGCAGCGAGCTGGAATTGCCGGGCCAGGAATTCGGCCTCGTCGTGGGCGAGCCCGTGCACTTCCGCTTCTTTGGCTCGTCTGTCCGCCGGCAGGACCGGATCGGCACCGTGCTGGAATCGTGGAGCCCGGACGAGCTGCAGGAATTGAACGAAATCCAGGCGACCCTGCCGGCGGAAGGCCGCACGCCGGGCGACGTCGTGCAGGTGAAACTGCACGCCGTCGCGACGGAAGCGGGCACGCTGGAACTGGTGGCCGTGGCCCGTGAAGGCCAGCGCTGGAAGGTCGAGTTCGACGTCCGCAGCACCGAGCAGTGACCCGCACGCCAGCAGCCCTCGTCGGCATCGACCTCGGTACCACCAACACGGTGCTGGCGTATGCCGACGCCGGGTCCGAACAGGTCGCCACCTTCGCCATCCCGCAACTGGTGGCACCGGGCGAAGTGGGCACGGCGCCGCTGCTGCCCTCGAGCCGCTATCACCCGCTGGCCGGCGAACTGGCGGCGGATGCGCTGCAACTGCCCTGGCAACAGCCGGACGTGGGCGGCGTGGAAAGCGTCGCCGTCGGCCGCCTCGCGAGGAGTCTCGGCGCGGCGTCGCCGGGCCGTCTCGTCGCCTCCGCGAAAAGCTGGCTGTCGCATCCGGGCGTGGACCGTACGGCGCCCATCCTGCCGTGGGGCGCGCCGGACGACGTGCCGAAAGTGTCGCCGCTGGCCGCCAGCGCCAGCTATCTGGCACACCTGCGCGCGGCGTGGAATCAGCGTTTTACCGACCGGCCGCTGGAACGGCAGCAGATCGTCCTCACGATCCCCGCTTCGTTCGACGAAGGCGCGCGCGCCCTCACACTGGAAGCGGCGCGCCTTGCCGGCCTGCCGGACGTGCGTCTGCTGGAAGAACCGCAAGCGGCCCTGTACGACTGGCTGCAGCGCCACCGCGCCACCTTGGGCCCCGACCTCGCGGACGCGCAACTGGTGCTCGTCGCCGACGTGGGCGGCGGCACCACCGACTTCACGCTCGTGAAAGTCGAACTGAAGGACGGCGAGCCCGCGCTCTCGCGCATCGGCGTGGGCAACCACCTGATCCTCGGCGGCGACAACATGGACCTGGCGCTGGCCCACCTGGCGGAAGCGCGCCTGGGCGAGAGCCAGCGCCTGTCGGCCGGCCGCCTCGCGCAATTGACGGAACGGTGCCGCGCCGCGAAGGAACAATTGCTGGCGCCGGATGCGCCGGATGAAGTCACGGTCACCTTGCTGGGCAGCGGTTCGCGCCTCATCGGCGCCAGCCGCTCGGCGACGATCGCGAAGGCGGACGTCGAACGCATCGTGCTGGATGGTTTTCTCCCTTTCAACGAGACGCAGGAAGGCCCGCTACGCGCCCGCGCCGGCATCGTCGAATTCGGCCTGCCGTATGCGAGCGACCCGGCCATCACGCGCCATCTGGCGGGCTTCCTGCGCCAGCACGCGCAGGCGGCGCGCGAGGCGCTGGGCACCGAGGACGACGGCCGCCTGCCGGTGCCGGATACGCTGCTGCTGAACGGCGGCGTGTTCCGCGGACAAGCGCTGGCGCAGCGGCTGGCCGACGTGCTGTCCAAGTGGCGTGGCGAGTCTGTTCGCGTGCTGCACAATGCGGATCCGGACGTCGCCGTCGCGCGCGGCGCCGTCGCCTATTCGCTCGCGCGGGCCGGGCTCGCGCCCGCCATCGAGAGCGGCTCGGCGCGCAGCTATTACCTCATCCTGGAAGAAGGCGAACGGCTGCGTACCGTGTGCGTGCTGCCGCGCGGCGCCCGGGCCGGAGAAGAAATCACGCTGGCCGAACGCAGTTTCGCCCTGCGCGTGGGCCGGCCCGTGCGCTTCCACCTCGTATCGTCGGTCGCTGCCACCGCCGCGGCGGGCGATCTCGTCGACCTCGATCCCGCCGACGTCGTGCGCCTGCCGGCCATCGCCACCGTGCTGCGTGCGCAGGATGCGAAGACGGCGTCGATCCCCGTGCAACTGGCGGCCGCGCTGTCCGAGCTGGGCACGCTGGAGATGTCCTGCGTGGCGGAGGACGGCAGCGGCCAGCGCTGGCGCCTCGAATTTCAATTGCGCGCCGAAGAGGAACCGCCGGCCAGCGTAGAAATCGCGCATCCGCAACTCGACGAAGCCGTCAAGCGCATCGACCGCATCTTCGGCACACGCAACCAGCAAGTGGAAGTGCGCGAAGTGCGCCAGCTGCGCGGCGCGCTCGAACACGTGCTGGGCGGCCGCGAACGATGGGAGACACCGCTGCTGCGCCGCCTGTTCGACGCGCTGATGGAACGCGCCAAGGGCCGGCGCCGCTCGGCCGAGCACGAGCGCGTGTGGCTGAACCTGGCCGGCTGGTGCCTGCGCCCCGGCTTCGGCGATCCGCTCGACGATTGGCGCATCGGCCAGTTGTGGGCGCTGTTCCCCGCCGGCGCGCAGTACTTCAAGGACAGCCAGGTCCGCGCCGAATGGTGGACCCTGTGGCGGCGCGTGGCCGGAGGACTCTCGACGGAAGCGCAACTGCGCCTGCTCGACGACTTCGCGTTCAACCTGCAGGCCGACCCGGGCGACCGCGCGCAGCGTCCCGCCACGCTCGTCGACGGCAGCGAGGACGACATGCTGCGCCTGGGCGCGTCGCTGGAACGCATCCCGGCCGCGTACAAGGCCGAGATCGGGGACTGGATGGTCGGCCGTATCATGGGCATCCCGGTCACGCCGAAGCCCGATGCGAAGGCGGCGGCCACGTATGCACGCTACTTGTGGGCGCTCGCGCGCGTGGGCGCACGCCAGTCCCTGCACGGCAGCGCGCACGAGGTGGCACCGCCGGAGGCGGCCGGGCGCTGGCTCACGGAACTCATGCAACTGGACTGGAAGCGGATCGAACCGGCCGGCTTCGCCGCCGCCCACCTCGCGCGCAAGACGGGCGACCGTACGCGCGACATCGGCGAGGACGTGCGCGCGCAAGTCCTGCAGCGGCTCGCGGCCGCGGGAGCGCCGGCCAGCTGGTCGGCGATGGTGCGCGACGTCGTCGAGCTGGACCAGGAAACCAGCACGCGCATGTTCGGCGATGCGCTGCCGCCGGGACTGAAACTGCTGCGCTGAAACCGTCGTCCGGGCGGCTTCTGCACGAATGTGGCTTTTCGGGCATCATCGCCTCTCCTACCGAGTCACAGAAGGAGTAGTGCAATGTCCGACCCCACGAACCCGTTCACGTCCCCCTATGTCCCGCCCCGGGTCTGGTCCCCGGCGACGCCTTCGGGCGGTGCCTTCGCCAGCATCAACCGCCCCGTCGCGGGCAAGACCCACGAGCAGGAACTGCCGGTCGGCAAGCATCCGCTGCAACTGTATTCGCTGGGCACGCCGAACGGGCAAAAGGTCACGATCATGCTCGAGGAGCTGCTGGCCGCCGGCCACACGGGCGCGGAATACGACGCCTGGCTCATCCGCATCAACGAAGGCGCCCAGTTCGGCAGCGGCTTCGTCGGGATCAACCCGAACTCCAAGATCCCGGCCCTCGTCGACCGCAGCGGCGACACGCCCGTGCGCGTGTTCGAGTCGGGTTCGATCCTCGTCTACCTGGCGGAAAAATTCGGCGCCTTCCTGCCGCAGGACATTCCGGCCCGCACCGAGACCTTCAACTGGCTGATGTGGCAAATGGGTTCCGCGCCGTTCGTCGGCGGCGGCTTCGGCCATTTCTATGCGTACGCGCCGGAAAAGCTGGAATACCCGATCAACCGCTATGCGATGGAAACGAAGCGCCAGCTGGACGTGCTCGACCGCCTGCTGGCCGAGCGCCGCTTCGTCGCGGGCGACGAGTACACGATCGCCGACATGGCGATCTGGCCGTGGTACGGCGGCCTCGTGCTGGGCGAGCTGTACGATGCGGGCGAATTCCTCGCCGTGCACCAGTACCAGCAAGTGCGCCACTGGGCCGACGAGGTCGGCGCGCGCCCGGCCGTGATCCGCGGCCGCAAGGTCAACCGCGTGCGCGGCAAGCCGGAAGAGCAGGTGCTGGAGCGCCACGCCGCTTCCGACCTGGACTGAGCCGCTTCCGCCATCCTCCTCCGCCGGCGCCGGGCCGGCGGCACGTCTTTCCTGTCATCTAGCGGGCGCGCGGCAATGCGGTTTGGGTCTAGGATCGGACCGTCGGCGCGTACCGCGTTCGCGCACGATTGAGCGGACGCAAACGCGTACCAGGCGGCCCATTTACCCTGAATGGATACCGCACCGACAGCCCTGCAATCATCGACATCAGGAGGATCAGATGAGCTACGCAGATCGCGACAAATACGGCATGTACAAGGCCACCGGACAACATGCCGGCCCCGGCCCGGCGCTGATGGGCGCCGATACCCTCATCGGCGACAGCGTCGTCAACGCCACCGACGACGACCTGGGCGACATCAAGGAGATCATGCTCGACATGCAGACCGGCCAGGTCGCCTACGCCGTGCTGTCCTTCGGCGGCTTCCTCGGCATGGGCGACAAGCTGTTCGCCGTGCCCTGGCAAGCCCTGCACCTGGACACCGTCAACAAGCGCTTCGTGCTCGACATCGACAAGGCGCGCCTGCAGAACGCCCCCGGCTTCGACAAGGATGCCTGGCCCGACATGGCTGATGCGCAATGGGCCCAGCACATCCACAGCTTCTACGGCACCGACCCGATGCGTTCCGGCGCACCCAGCATGGGACCGGACGTGGCGATGCGCGGCATGGTCGGCGGCGGCGCCGGTGCCGGCACGGGCGCGGGTGCCGGCATGGGCTCGATGGGTGCCGGACATGCCGGCTCGTCCGGCATGGGCACGGGCGCGGGCACGGGCGCGGGCAGCGCCATGCCCGGCGGTGGCGCAGCCGGCGGCGCCGGCGCGAGCCTCGATCCGCGGCCCGGCACCGCCGGCAGCGATACGGACCTGAGCAAGATCCGCGGCAGCAACCTCGGCTGACGCCGGACGATGTCGCCGGCCGGTCGCGCCGGCCGGCGACGTATGTCGTTACAACTTGTAACCTCAACAGTGCATCGTTTTTCCATGCAATCTGGCAGACTGACGGGATGCAATATTTACTAATCAGCCACTTTGGGCCGCACCAGCATGCAACACGCGTCATCGAAGCATGCTAATTCTTGACAAAAGCTTTACCCAACTTTACAGCACCGCCCGTTCTACCCCGGCCATTCGCCTCTACAATTTTGATATGAAAATCTCGAGTGAACAGACGCTGAAACTGGACAGCTGGGGTGGCCGCGCACAGCCGGGCGCGTTCGACACGGACTGGCTGGCGGACACCACCGCCCGCACGGCACTGGTCGACCGCGCGTTGCTCGCGCGTGCCGACAGGATCCTGTTCATCGCCCACCTGGCGCTGGGCGATTTCACTTACCTGCAAAGCTGCTTCACCGCCTTCGCGCGTGCCTTTCCGCACCTGAAGATCGATCTGTGGGTGGACGAGCGCCGCCGCACGCGCCGGGCCGCGGACTGGCCGCACCTGAAAAAATACGCGCTGTACGACTGGCTGGCCGAGTGCCCGTGCTTCGACAAGGTCTACGACGAAACCTACAGCCCTGCGCTGTACCAGGCCTCGCTGCAGGAAGCGCAGCGGCAGGATTATCCGATCGTCGTGTCGCTCGCCGTGCTGGACCGGCACAAGTACGCGGGCCTGGCCCGCAAGATCAGCCCGCACGGCTTCGTCGTGGGCCAGAAGAAGCGCGTGCGGTCCTATGACTTGCCGAAGCACCTCGCCTACCGCAAGCTGGACGCCTTCATTCCCGCGTACAGCGCGGCGTCGCATCCGGACCAGCACATCAGCGACATCTACGCCGACTGGTTCACGCAATTGTTCGGCATCACAATCCCGCCGGCCGCCCGCTATCCCGTGCTGTCCATCCCCGAGCGGTGGATGGATTACGCGCGTAGCCAGTTCGCCGCCTGGAGTTTCGGCGGTAGCGGCGGCAACGGCGTGACAGCGCCCAAGGTGGTGTTCCTGAATGCGTACTCGAAATCGGTCGAGCGCTCGTGGCCGCTGGAACGGGTCATCGAACTGATCCGCACGATGCAGCAGGACGCCGCGTGGCGCGACGCCGGCTTCATCGTCAACGTCGTCCCGGAAGACCTGGCGCGCGCCCGGGCCCTGTTCGCGGGCCACGATCTCGCGCGCACCCACTTGTTCAGTGCCGAAGATAATTTCTTCCAGCTACCGGCCATCCTCAGCCTGTGCAAGCTGATCGTCTCCGTCGAGACGGCCGTCATGCACCTGGCGAATGCCGTGCACGTCCCCGTCATCGCCCTGATGCGTCAAAAGAATCCGGAATGGGCGCCCATCGACAAGCACAACAGCACCGTCGTCACGGTGGCGCGGCGCGACGACTGGGTCGACAAGATTGGCGTGGACGAAGTGATGGCAGCGCTCGCCTGGCAAGCGCCGTAACGCTGGCCAACGGCGTCAGGAGATGATCGGCGGAGCCAGCGCTTCCGCCGTCCCCTTGGCCGCGATGCGCTGCAGCGTCCGCTCCAGCATGGCCGTGTCCGGGTAGATGCGCACGCTCGTCACCTTGCCCCAGCGGACCTCGATCAGGTTGGCGCCCTCGGCCGACGTCTGCACGCCATCCGTGCCGTAATTCGTTTCGGTCCAGATCGCCTCGACCTGCGTGCGCCACGGCCAGCCCGACACCCGGACCTCGTGCAACGTGAAGCGAATGCCCTGCAGCAGGCGCAACAGGCGCTCGTACCACGCGCGGATGGCCTCCGGCGTACGGCGCGTCCCGGACAGCGCATGCGTGCCGACGAAGTAATGGACGGCGTCCGGTGCGAGCTCGTCCGTGATGGCGTCGATGCTGCCCGCGCTGAGGCCGGCGAAGGCATGGGTGATCCTGCGTCGCACGATGGCGTGGTACATGGTTCCTCCGCTTATTGTCCCGCTGATCCCGCCTGTTCGTCCCGGCCGAACGATTCCCAGGCCGGCAGCGCGAATTCCTTGCGTTCGCGCGTATAAAACCACGCCATCGTCAATCCGAACGCCGCACCCGCGCCGGCGGACCTGAGTGCCACGCCCTGGAAGCCCACACCCTGGTGCGACCACACGAGCAGCCACATGAACACGCCCCACGCGCACGTGAACCACGTGCCGTAGACGCCAGCAATGTGGGCGAAGCCGAGGAAATGCGGCGGACGGACGCGGACGCCGAGTTTCCACAGCAACCGGAACAGCGGCGGTGCGGTGTGACGGCGCGCCAGGCCGCGCGCGGACAGCATGGCGAGGGAACGGTCCAGTTGGGCTCGAAAATGCATATGACGTTGCGATGAACGCCTGTCTGGATATTGAACAGGCACAGCCGCCACCTTACCAAATGCGCGCCTCGGCAAAATGCGTGCATTGTCACGAAGTCATCGTTTGCATGCGCCGCGCAATCGGCGTAATATAGTTAGGTAGCCTACCTATATTGACGATGACCAATACCCGCCACGACGAACGCGTCGAACGCCTGTCCGAAGACCTGCGCACGGCCCTCAAAGGACTCGTGCGCCAGATGCGGCGCGACACGGAGCGCCAGGAACAAGGCCTGTCGCTGATGCAGGCGATGCTCCTGCACATGATCCACGAACACCCCGGCATCGGCGTGGCCGAACTGGCCCGCATGCAGCAGGTGCGCAGCCCGACGATGAGCGGCCAGGTCAAGGCGCTGGAAGCGGCCGGCCTCGTCGAACGCGCCGCGCAGGAACAAGACCGGCGCCGCAGCGGCCTGCACGTCAGCCCCGCCGGCCACACCGCCCTGCGCCGGTTGCGCGACCGCCGCCACGACTGGCTGTCGCAACGCATCGCCCGCCTGTCGCCCGACCAGATGGCGGCGCTCGCCGGCGCCATCGACGCCCTCCACTTCCTCGCCGACCATGAAGATTGAATCGCCCACGATCGCCGACGCCCGCGAAATCCGTTCCGTCTACCTGGCCCTGATGGCCGTGCTGGGCCTCGGGGCGCTCGACCAGAGCATCGTCGCCACCGCCCTGCCCCGCATCGTCGGCGACCTGGGCGGCATGAACCATTTGTCGTGGGTCGTCACGGCGTACGTGCTCGCGTCCACCGCGACGATGCCGCTGTACGGCAAGCTGGCCGACCAGTACGGCCGGCGTCCGATGATCTTCACGGCACTCGCGACCTTCCTGCTCGGCTCCGTGCTGTGCGGCTTCGCGCAGGGCATGACGCAGCTGATCGCGTTCCGCGCCATCCAGGGCATGGGTTCCGGCGGTTTCATGCCGCTGGCGCAAATCATCATCGGCGACCTCGTGCCGCCGCAGGAACGGGCGCGGCGCCAGGGCTCGATCGCCATCGTGTTCGCCGTCACCAGCGTGCTCGGCCCCGTGCTGGGCGGGATGATGACGGACCTGCTGTCGTGGCACTGGATCTTCTTCATCAACCTGCCCATCGGCGCGGTCGCGTTCTACGCCATCGCGCGCTCGCTGCGCAAGCCCGTGCAGACGCACGCGCACCGCATCGACTACCTCGGCTCCGTGCTGCTTACCGTGACCATCACCGCGCTGCTGCTGATCCTCGCGCTGGGCGGCACGGAGTGGGCATGGGACTCCCCCGAGGTGCAGGTGTGCGCCGCGCTGACCGTCGTGCCGGGCGGCTGGCTGATGGTGCACCTGCGCCGCGCGGAGGAACCCGTGCTGCCGCCGGACTTGTTCCACAGCCGCGTCTTCAACATCGCCAGCATCGTGATGGCGCTGACGTTCATGGGCCTGATGGGCGCCAGCGTGTTCTTCCCGCTGTTCTTCCAGCTCGTGATGGGCAGCAGCCCCGCGCATTCGGGCATGATGACGGTGGCGATGATGGTCGGGATGATCGCATCGTCGACCCTGAACGGCCGCGTGCTGTCGCGCTCGGGCAAATACAAGGCCGTGCAGGTGGGGGGCTTGTCGGTGGCGGTGCTGGCGTTCGCGGTCCTTGCCTGGGGCATGGATACGGCGCGCGGCTACTGGATCATCGAGCCCGCGATCCTCATGCTGGGCGCGGGCCTGGGGCTCGTGATGCCCAACATGACGATCGCCGTGCAGAACGCCCTGCCCGTCCCGCGCCGCGGCGTGGGCACGGCGATGCTGACCTTCTTCCGCTCGCTCGGCGGCCTGCTCGGCGTGACGGGTTCCGGCGCCATCCTCGCGCACCAGGTGCACGCGCACGGCATCGCGGACGCCGCGCGCGCGAGCGCGCATGGCGCGGCTGCGGCCATGCCTGCCGCGCAGGCGCTGACCGTGGAGGTGTACCGCCACGCCATCGCCAACATCTTCGGGGCGGGCGCGCTGATCGTGCTGGCGGGGCTCGTCGCGCTGCTGTTCCTGCCGGAGCTGCCGCTGGCCGGGCATGCGGCGCCGCCGCCCGCACCGCCCGCGGAGTGAGACACCGTTGCGCGCAACCGGTCACGTGACGCACAAGCCGTGCTATCGTTTCCGCTCCATTTACAGACCACGAAGGGAGACGCCATGATCAGCAAGAACACGATTTGCCTGTGGTACGACAACGATGCGCTGGATGCGGCGACGTTCTATGCGCAGACATTCCCCGACAGCTCGGTGGGCGCCGTCCACCGCGCCCCGGGCGACTATCCGGCCGGCCAGGAAGGCAGTGTCCTGACGGTGGAATTCACGGTGATGGGCATCCCGTGCCTCGGCCTGAACGGCGGCCCCGGCGTGCAGCACACGGACGCGTTCTCGTTCCAGGTGTCGACCGAGGACCAGGAAGAGACGGACCGGCTGTGGAATGCGATCGTCGGCAACGGCGGCGCGGAAAACGCGTGCGGCTGGTGCCGCGACCGGTGGGGCGTCTCGTGGCAGATCACGCCGCGCGTGCTGATGGAAGCTTTTACGGGCGCCGACCGCGCCGCGGCCAAGCGCGCCTTCAACGCGATGATGGAGATGAAGAAGATCGACGTCGCCGCGATCGAAGCCGCACGACGGGGGTGAACGGCGGGCTGGCCCGTCAGGCGCGCGCGATCGCGTGCAGCGTGCCGCCGCCGGGGGTGCTGCCGGATTCGCGCCCGGCAGCCTGCGCCGGACGTCCCGCCGGCTGGCGCGGACCGTGCACGCAGGCCAGCGCCAGCCAGGAAGCCACGTCCGCGCCGTCGCGGTCGAGTGCCGCCATCACGGTGTCCGCAGGCGCATGCAGGCGGGTCACGATGCGGGCCTGGTTGCGGCCCTGCGCCTTGCCCTGGTAAAGCGCCCAGTCGGCCAGGCGCACGGCGCACTGCCAGTCGAACGCGGTGCCGGTGCCGGACAGCGCGACGATGCCCGCGGTGAGCGTCACCGGGATCGCGCATGTGCCCGTGCCCGCGTCGACGGGCTTCGAGCCGATCGCATCCAGGATCCGCTCCGCCATGCCGGCGATGCTGGCCGGGTCCATGGCGGGCGCGTGGATCATGAATTCCTCGCCGCCCCAGCGCACCACCATGTCGGTATCGCGCACGGCCGCGGCGAGCCGGCGCGCGACGTCGACGAGGACCGCGTCGCCCGCGCCATGGCCCCAGCGGTCGTTGATGCTCTTGAAATGGTCGATGTCCAGCAGGACGAAGCAGTCGACGGCGCCCTGCACCGGTTGCCGGCGGTCGTCCTTGCGGACGCTCATCCGGTTCGTCAGCGAGCGCCGGTTGTGCAGGCCCGTCAAGGCGTCGTGCGTCGAACCGAATTCCAGCTGCACGTTCAATTCCTTCAGGCGCGCGTTGCTGCGCGCCGTGCGCCGGTACAGGACGGTCACGACGGCGCCCGCCAGCACCGTCAGCACGGCGGCGAACGTCGTCGCGAGCTGCACGGTGCGGCGATTGTTCAGCTCCGCATCCTTCAACCGGTTCTCGCGCTGCAGCAGGACGATCTGCTGGCCGCGGCGGTGCGCGTCGAATTCTTCCTGCAAGGTCGCGATTGCGCGGTCGCGCGCGACGCGGGCGCCCTGCTGTTGCAGCGACTGCTGCTGGCGGACGATCGCCAGCGCCTGCTGGTACTGGCCCGCCCGCTCCAGCATGCGGCCCTTCTCGTCCAGCATCGCCTCGAGGTCCCCGGTGAGCTTGTCCTTGCGCAGGTGCGCGATGACGCCGTCGACCCAGGGCAGGCCTTCGTCGATGCGCCCCTGCCCCATCAGGGAGAAGCCGAGGTTGGCGCGCGCCATCTGGATGACGTTCTGGTCGCTGCCCTTTTCCGACACGACCAGCGCCTTGCGCGATTCCGCTTCCGCGCGCACGTAGTCGTGGTGCTGCAAATAGTAGTCCGCGATATTGCCCCGGATCGCCGCTTCCATCCCCTGCAATCCCGCGCGCACCGCCGTCGCCAGCGCACTCTCGAACGCGGCGATGCCTTCGCGGTCCCGTCCGATCCTGACCAGCGCGATGGCGCGCGTGAACTGCAGCGAGGCGAGCGACCGCAGCGACACCTTCTTTTCCGCCAGCCCCAGGTCGGCGTACTCGATCGCCTTGGCCGGATTGTCCGCATTGGCGTACACCTGGGTGATCCGGGCGTAGAACATGGCGCGCCTGCCGCTTTCGGCAGGATTGCCCTGCACCAGACGCAGCCCGCGCAGATAGGCCGCCAGCGCCTCGTCGAACCGGGCGCGCAGGTTCAGGATGTCGCCCTGCGTCCGCTCGACCGACACCTTGAACGTCAGCGACGTGTTGTTCGGTGCCTGCGCCACGATCCTGTCGAGCAGCGCCTGGGCATCGTCCAGCCGGTGGGCGTCGAGCAGCTCGCGCACCTGGGCCACCATGGCCAGCGCCGCGCCCGCCGCGTCGCCGCGGGCTTGCGCCAGTTGCAGCGATTCGCGCTCCAGCGTGTACGCCGCATCCTGCTGGCCCAGGTCTTCCCGCAGCCAGGCTTCCGTGCGCAACAGCGTTTGCCTCGCCTCGTAGGGCGCATTCGGCCCCAGCGCGCGGCGCGCGGCCTGCACCCGGTCGAGGGCCGCGCGCGGGGCGTCCTGCGCGAGGTCCCGGATGGTGTCCACTTCCGCCTGGACATCGGCGGCGGGCGGGCCGGCCTGCGCGGCCCGCCCCCACCCCCTGGCGGCGGCGCGCCGCAGGGGGAGGAGGCGGTTATGGGGAGAA
>CBIHRX010000062.1:0-25397 GCA_966212555.1 uncultured Massilia sp. | reverse complement strand
CGGCGCCCGCGAGGCGCGCGCACTGGCCCGGCGCGCCCAGCGGGCCGCGCGGGAGGCGCGCACGCTCGCGCGCGAGACCGTGGCCGCGCTCGACGGCGGCGGCGCCTGCGCGCTCGACGCGGGCACGACGATGGCCGGCCTGGCGGGCGCGGTGGAAGACATGGCCGGCATCGTCGGCACCATCGGCAGCACCGGCACGGAACGGGCGCGCGAGCTGGCCGGCGCCACCCAGGCGATCGTGCGCATGGACGAGCTCACGCAGCAGGGTTCGCGCATGGTGGAAGAAGCGGCGCTGGCCGCGCGCGCACTGCAGCAGCAGGCCCTCGGCCTGGCGCGCACGGTGGCCGTGTTCCGGCTCGACGAAGCCGTGCAGGGCTCGAATGAAACGGCCCCGCCGGGAACGCATGCGCTGCGTCCGGGCAGGGCCGGGAGACCTTACCTCCGGCTGGCATCCAGCCGGGGCAAGAATCGCTGATTACCTCGGCGTTACGCGTGGGCACGGGGTGCCCACCCTACCGCTAACTGATTTCACTCGTAGTCTTCGATCGGGGCGCAACCGCAGAACAGGTTGCGGTCGCCATACGCGTTGTCCGCGCGGCCGACCGGCGGCCAGTACTTCTTCTTGCGCAGCGACGGCACCGGGAAGGCGGCCACTTCGCGCGAATAGGTGTGCTGCCAGTCGTCCGCCGTGACGACTTCCGCGGTGTGCGGCGCGCCCTTCAGCGGGTTGTCCATGCGGTCGTACTCGCCGCGCTCCACCTTCACGATCTCCGCGTGGATGCAGATCATCGCCTCGATGAAGCGGTCCAGCTCCGCCTTCGATTCCGACTCGGTCGGCTCGATCATCAGCGTGCCCGGCACCGGGAAGCTCATCGTCGGGGCGTGGAAGCCGAAGTCCATCAGGCGCTTCGCCACGTCCTCGTTGCTGATGCCGGTGGCATCCTGCAGCGGGCGCAGATCGATGATGCACTCGTGCGCGACGAGGCCGTCGTGGCCCGTGTACAGCACCGGATAGTGCGGTGCCAGGCGGCGCGCGATGTAGTTCGCGTTCAGGATCGCGGTTTCCGTCGCCGCCGTCAGGCCTTCCGCGCCCATCATCGCGATGTACATCCACGAGATCGGCAGGATCGATGCGGAACCGTACGCGGCCGAGCTGACGGCGCCGATGCCCTGCTCGTCGCGCTGGTAGCCCGTGGAGGCCTGGTTCGGCAGGAACGGCACGAGGTGTTCGGCCACGGCCACCGGACCGACGCCGGGACCGCCGCCGCCGTGCGGGATGCAGAAGGTCTTGTGCAGGTTCAGGTGGCTCACGTCGCCGCCGAACAGGCCCGGGCCGGCCACGCCGACCAGCGCGTTCATGTTGGCGCCGTCGACATAGACCTGGCCGCCGTGCGCATGCACGATCTCGCACAGTTCCTTGATGCCTTCCTCGAACACGCCGTGCGTGGACGGGTAGGTGACCATCACGCACGCCAGGTTGGCGCTGTGCTCCTCGGCCTTCTTCTTCAGGTCGGCGAGGTCGACGTTGCCGTTGGCGTCGCAAGCCGTCACGACGACCTTCATGCCCACCATGTTGGCGGACGCCGGGTTGGTGCCGTGTGCCGACGACGGGATCAGGCAGATGTTGCGGTGGCCTTCGCCGCGCGACTGGTGGTACTTCTGGATGATCAGGAGGCCCGCGTACTCGCCCTGCGAGCCGGCGTTCGGCTGCAGCGACACACCCGAATAACCCGTCACGGCGCACAGCATCGCTTCCAGCTGGCCGATCATCTCGCGGTAGCCGACCGTCTGGTCGTCCGGCGCGAACGGGTGGATGTTGGAGAATTCGGGCCACGTCACCGGGATCATCTCGGACGTCGCGTTCAGCTTCATCGTGCACGAACCGAGCGGGATCATCGTGCGGTCGAGGGCCAGGTCCTTGTCGGCCAGCGCGCGCAGGTAGCGCAGCATCTCGTGCTCGGCGTGGTAGCGGTTGAACGTCGGGTGCGTCAGGTAGGCGCTGGTGCGGGCCAGCGTGGACGGCCAGGCGTCCTGCGCATCCTTGTCCAGCGTGTCGAAGTCGACGTCGGCGCCGCCGAAGACCTTTACCAGCAGCGCGATGTCGTCGCGGCCGATCGTCTCGTCCAGCGAGATGCCCACGTGGCGCGCGTCGATGCGGCGCAGGTTGACGCCGTTGTCGTTGGCCGCGCGGTGGATGTCGTCGGCGTTGTCCGCGATGACCGTCAAGGTGTCGAAATACGACTCGTTGGCCAGCTGGAAGCCGAGGCCCTTCAGCGCGGTGGCGAGGATGCCCGTGTAGCGGTGCACGCGCCGCGCGATCTGCTCGAGGCCTTTCGGGCCGTGGTAGACGGCGTACATCGAGGCCATCACGGCCAGCAGGACCTGCGCCGTGCAGATGTTCGACGTCGCTTTTTCGCGGCGGATGTGCTGTTCGCGCGTCTGCAGCGCGAGGCGGAAGGCCGGGTTGCCCTGGGCGTCGATGGTGACGCCGGCCAGGCGGCCCGCCATGCTGCGCTTGTATTCGTCGCGCGTGGCCAGGTAGCCCGCGTGCGGACCGCCGAAGCCGAGCGGCACGCCGAAGCGCTGGCTGTTGCCGACGACGACGTCGGCGCCCCATTCGCCCGGCGGCGTGAGGACGGTCAGCGCCAGCAGGTCGGCCGCGACGACGACCATGCTGCCTCCCGCATGCAGCTTCTCGACCGCGGCGCGGTAGTCGCGCACGTCGCCGTTCACGCCCGGGTATTGCAGCAGGACGCCGAAGCAGCTTTCCGTCAGGTTCTCGATGTCGGCGGCGGCGACCGTGCGCACTTCGACGCCGATCGGCAGCGCGCGGGTCTGCACGACTTCCAGGGTCTGCGGCAGCACGTCGTCGGCGACGTAGAACACTTTCGATTGCGACTTGCCGACGCGCTGGATCAGCGTCATCGCCTCGGCCGCGGCCGTGCCTTCGTCCAGCATCGACGCGTTGGCGATGCCCATGCCCGTCAGGTCGGTGATGACCTGCTGGAAGTTCAGGATGGCTTCCAGGCGGCCCTGCGAGATCTCCGGCTGGTACGGCGTGTACGCGGTGTACCAGGCAGGATTTTCGAAGATGTTGCGCAGGATGACGGGCGGCGTGTGCGTGCCGTAGTAGCCCTGGCCGATCAGCGACTTCATGACCTTGTTCTGCGCCGCGATGCCTTTCAGCTTCGCGAGGGCGGCCTGCTCGGGCAGCGGCTCGAAGAACTGGCCCAGGTCCAGCTTGTCCTTGCGGCGGATGTTGGCGGGAACGACGGCGTCGATCAGCTCGGCGCGCGAGGCGTAGCCGAGGGCGGACAGCATGGCCGCCTGTTCGGATGCGGACGGGCCGATGTGGCGCGGGATGAAGCCATCGCGTGCTTCGAGTTGGGTCAGGCTGGTGCGGGTCATGATGGGAGCGAAATGAAAGAATCGGCGGATGCTGCTACTTCGATCCGTCATTCCCGCGCAGGCGGGAATCCATACGGAGTGGCCGAAGTTGGCTCAGCATGGGTTCCCGCTTTCGCGGGAACGACGGGTAACGCAATTAACCTTCGGTGGCCTTGCCGTAAGCCGCCGCATCCAGCAGGCCGTTGACGGCCGCCGGATCCGCCGGCTGCAGCTTGAACAGCCACGCATCGTAGGCGTTCGCGTTGATCGAGTCCGGCGCGTCGGCCGTGGCCTGGTTCACCGCGGTGACGGTGCCCGAGACCGGGGCGTAGATGTCGCTGGCGGCCTTGACGGATTCCACGACGGCGGCGTCATCGCCGGCGGTGAAGGCCTTGCCGACCTGCGGCAGTTCGACGAACACGATGTCGCCCAAAGCGTCCTGCGCATATTCGGTGATGCCCACGGTCAGGGTGCCGTCGGCCTCCTGGCGGACCCACTCGTGGGACTCGGTGTACTTCAGGTCGGCTGGGATGTTCATGTGCGTAACTCCGTAGTGATGGATGGTGCGGTAAGTATAGTGTTGTTTGATCAGGATGCCAGGATCTTGCCGTTACGCACGAACGGCAGTTTGACGACGGATGCCGCCAGTTTCTTGTCGCGGATTTCCACGTGCACGGAGTCGCCGATCGCGACGTCGACCGGCACGCGCGCCAGCGCGATCGCCTGCTGCATCGACGGGCTGAACGTGCCGCTCGTGATCTCGCCGGCATTGCCCGATGCGGCCACGACCTTCTGGTGGGCGCGCAGGATGCCGCCTTTTTCGCGCAGGATCAGGCCGACGAAGTTCTGCTTCTGGCCGTTCTGCTGCAGGGCAGCCTTGCCCATGAAGTCGCGCTCGGCGCCGAGGTCGACGGTCCACGCGAGGCCGGCGTCCAGCGGCGAGACGCCATCGTCCATGTCCTGGCCGTACAGGTTCATGCCCGCTTCCAGGCGCAGCGTGTCGCGCGCGCCCAGGCCGGCCGGCTTGACGCCGGCGGCGGCGAGGGCGTTCCACAGCGCCTCGACCTTGCTTGCCGGCACGCCGATCTCGAAGCCGTCCTCGCCCGTGTAGCCGGTGCGGGCGACCATCAGTTCGCCGAACGGGGTGTCGTGCACGATCGCGGCATTGAACGGCTTCAGGCCTTCCGAGGCGGCTTGCGTCTGCGGCACGACCTGCCATACTTTCGCGCGGGCGTTCGGGCCCTGTACGGCGACGAGGGCGATGCCGTCATCGCTCAGGTCCGAGCGGCGCGGCGTGATCGTGAGACCGCTGTTGGTGGCGTCGTTCTGCTGGCGGATCCAGGCGATGTCCTTCTCGGCCGTGCCGGCGTTGACGACGAGGCGGAACCAGTCTTCGGCGAAGTAGTAGACGATCAGGTCGTCGATGACGCCGCCCTGCGGATTGAGCATGCACGAGTACAGGGCCTTGCCCGGCGCCTGCAGCTTGTCGACGTTGTTGGCGAGCAGGCCGCGCAGGAAGGCGCGCACGTTGGCGCCTTTCAGGTCCACCACGCACATGTGGGACACGTCGAACATGCCGGCATCGCTGCGCACGGCATTGTGTTCTTCGATCTGGGAGCCGTAGTTGACGGGCATGTCCCAGCCGCCGAAGTCGACCATCTTTGCGCCGGCGGCACGGTGTACGGAATTGAGCGGGGTCGCTTTGAGCGTCATGGATGGTTCCTCGGCAGAAAATGGGTTCGCGCACGCGGTCGTCCGCATGCAGTCGCACCCCTCTGTCCTCGGTACCTGAGAGATAGCGAGAAGGTTCTCGCCTGCCCCTTCGGTGGGCCGGTGAAGGCCGCTCTCCAGAGTTGGTCCGCCGCGCTTTGCGCGGCAGCCCCTGACCGGTCCGGTTGCCTGAGAGTTTTTGGGTAATGCCCCTTCGGCGGCAGCCTGCGCTGCGCTCTCCCGGTCAAGACTGCGAAGTCTAAGTCAGTGGTGATCGGAAGTCAATCCGAGGGCGTGGGCGCACACTATTGCAGCGAGGCACCATGGGCTCGCGGACGTGTTTTGTTACACTTGCTCTACGACCCTTGTGACAGGAGAGACCCACTATGAGCGAAGATCAAGCAAAACAGAAGGAGGGGTGGTTTACCTTGTCCGGCGACGTGAACAGCGACATGGTGCATCGCGTCTTCGAAGCGGTGGCGGGCATGAACGACGACGGCCTCGAGACGGCGCACATCCTCGTGCAATCGAACGGCGGGTACGTGAGCGACGGCCTGTGCCTGTACAACTTCCTGGCCAACGCGCCCGTCAACTGCATCATGTACAACGGCGGCGCCGTGGCGTCGATCGCGGTGATCCTGTTCCTGGCGGGCAAGCAGCGCTATGCGAGCGAGACGGCGCGCTTCATGATCCACAAATCGCATGCGACGGCATCGCCGGGGTCGCGTCCGGATGCGCTCAACATCATCGTCGAGGGCCTGCGGGCCGACGATGCGCGTACGGAATCCATCCTGCGCAAGCACATCGAGCTGACGCCCGAGCAATGGGGCATCCACCAGTACGGCGACCTGCACCTTAACGCGCGCGATGCGAAGGGGGCCGGCATGATCGACGACGTGCGCGACTTCGCGCCGCCGAAGGGCTCGTACCTGCGCAATATCTGATAAAACAAAGAGCCTGTCGCGGTCGTCCCGCGCCAGGCTCGTTCGACCTTCCCGAAGCGCCGCGATCAGCGCTTCTTGTCGTTCTTGTGGCTTTGACGGCCAGCCTCGGCATGCTGCTCCGGGGTGCCGCCGCGGGTGCCGCCCGAGCCGCCCGAACGCGAGCCCGAACCGGAGCCGGACTGCTTGTTGCCGTCGTTCTTGTGGCTTTGCTGGCCAGCCTTGACGTGCTGTTCGTGGGAGCCGCCCTGGTTGCCCGAGCGCGAAGAATTTTTGTTCGAAGCCATGATCATTCCTTTCGATAGTGGAGATGTCTTGCTTACCGAAGCGATTTCGGTAATGCAATGATGCGAGCCCGGCAATTTAACGGGTATCGGATCACCTCTTGAACGCTTGTAGGACTACATGCATTACGCTAGCAATAATTTTCTCCGCTAACACGTATTTCGCATATTCTTATTCGCCGGCAACCGTTTCTTGCGCCGCAACATAGCGTTTTACGTGAATCGCAAGCCTCTTCAATAGCATAAGCATTTTCCTGGGCGTGGCGCCGTCACATCGATTTCCATTGCCACTCGGAAATTATGTGCCACAATAGAGCTATCATGTCTTCCAGCCCCGTCCAGACCCCGGCCGCCCGCAAGGCCGCGTCGTCGCAGCAGGCGACGCTGGATGCGCTCGCCGGTATCGTGGACACCCATGTGAAGGAACAGCTGACGGCGATGACGGCCCGCATGGCCGCCGCGCTAGGCGACCTGACCCGGCACACGGGCGACCCGCAGGACGTCCAGCGGCGCGTGAAGGCGGCCCGGCTGCTGAAGGACAATGCATACGCGTTCTTCCACCTGGCGTCCGGCGCCATCGCCCTGGCGGTACGGCGCGAACTCGACCGCCTGGCGCCGCAGGCCGCGCCCACCCGCATGGCGGCGGCTTCGCTGGACCTTGTGCCGCTGGAAGAAATCGACAACCGGCTCGCACTGGGCGCGCTGGCCCGTCCGTTCGACATTCAATACGCCGACCCGCTCGCCACGCTGGCCGTGCGCCTCGGCATGCTGCTCGGACGCGGCGTGCTGCGCGCCGACAGCAACCCGTTCCGCCCCGACGTCTTCCTCGGGGCCATCGAGGAGGCATGGCGCGAATTCGAGCCGGAAGCGGATGCCCACGGCCTCGTCCAGCCCCTGCTGCGCCCCGACATCGTGTTCGACCTCGCCCCGCTGTTCGACGCCCTCGTGGCGGCGCTGCGCAAGGAGGGCCAGCCGGGCTCCGTCGACGCTTACCGCATCCAGAAGACGGACGACGCGGCCGCCGCGAAGGCGGCCCGCGCCGGCCAGCGCGCCGCCCTTGCGGAGCAGTTGCGCAAGCTGTTCGGCGACGACGGCGGCGAGGACGGCGTCCCGCTGATTCCCGACCTGCCCACCTTGCCGTCCAGCGGCGGCGGCTGGCGGCCCAGCGGGGCGGGTGTGTTCGCGGCGACGCCGGCCGAGGAACCGGCGCCGCAGCCGGCGGCGGGCTTCGCGGCCCCGTCCGGAGCGGCTGTCCAACCCGCACCCGGTTTCGCGCAGGCGACGGCGCAGGCCGGCTGGCCGGCCGCCGTGCAAGGCATGCTGGCGCAATCCGGCGGGACGGCCCCGCTGCTGGACCTGCTGGCGCGCATCGAACCGGCGCTGGCGGAAGGCACGGCCGCCGCCGCCACGCCGCACAACGTGTTCTACCTGCCGCGCCTGAAACAAAGCCTGCCCCAGGGCAGCCTGCCGCGCCGCGACGAGCGCACGCTGGACCTGCTGTCGCGCGTGTTCGAGACCGTGTTGCTCGACGACAGTATCCCGCCGCGCACGCGCGATCTGCTGCAACTGTTGCAGGTGCCCGTGCTGAAGGCCGCGCTGCTCGACAAGAATTTCTTCTTCGAGCAAGACCATCCGGCGCGCCGCCTCGTCGACCTGATGTCGAGGGTCGGTTGGGAGCAGAGAGCGGATGCGGACGACCCGCTGTTCCAGACGATGCGCCGCAGCGTCGAGCGCGTGGGCGAGGCGCAGCCGGAAGCGTTCGCCAGCGCCGTCGCCGAGCTGGAAGCGGGCATCGCGGCCGACGAGTCGGCGCAGGAAGCGGCGCTCGCGGCGCCGGTCGCCAGTGCGCTGAAGCGGGAAAAGCACGAGGTCGCGGCGCGCCAGGCCCGCGACGCCGTCGCCCTGCGCGTGCAGGCCGGCGACGTCGACGAGGTCGTCAGCGGCTTCCTCGAGCAGCGCTGGACGACCGTGCTGACGTTCGCCTGGACGATCGAGGATGCGCGCCCGGGCGCCGTCGACAACGCCACCCGGGCCATGGACGACCTGATCTGGAGCGTCAAGCCGAAGGCCACGCCGGAGCAGCGCAAGGCCCTGATCGCCCGGTTGCCGCGCCTGCTCCAGACGCTGAACAAATGGCTCGACGCCATCAAATGGCAAGACGCCGAGCGCCTGCAATTCTTCGCCCGCCTGGCCGAGTATCACGCGGCGATCGTGCGCGCGCCCATCGAGATGTCGCCCGAGCGCCAGCTGGAACTGGCTGCCCAGGCGGCCCAGCAGGATGCCTTGCGCAAGGTCGAGATGGAGCACGCGGCGGCCGAACAGGCGGCGGCGCGGGCGGCCGAGGTGTCCGCTGTCGACGGTCTCGAACGCGGCATGTGGCTGGAATTCCGCACGGGAGATGGCGCGCGCAAGGTCAAGCTGGCGTGGGTGAGTCCGCTGCGCACGCTGTTCATCTTTTCCGGCGCGGGCCGGCGCGAAGCGTTTTCCCTGCCGGCCGACAAGCTGGCCGCGGTCCTCAGCGATGGCGGCGCGCGCGTGCTTGCCATCGACGGCGTCGTGGGGCAGGTGTTGTCCGACGCGATGGCGCAAGGCGCCGTCAACGATTCGAATATGTCGGCGGCTGCCCGGATGTAGGGCGGGCTCCCCCGAGCCCGCGCGAACGCCAGCACGCGGCATGCGTCACGCGTGGGCACGGGGTGCCCACCCAACGTGTTGGTATCGGCCACGTGACCGGGTTATAGTCGAGCGTCGTCATCCATCACCGAATCCAACATGCTCTGGTGGTCCCATCTCTCCGCGCTGGGCGGCCTCAACGTCACGGCGCTGCTTGCCGCCGGCGTGGCGGCCTGGCTCGTCGGCGCGCGCTGCTGGCGGCTGGCGCTCGTCTGGTGCGGGGTGTTCGGCGGCGCGCTGCTCGTGGCGGCCGCGAGCCAGGTGGCGTTCATCGGCTGGGGCATCGGCATCCGGTCGCTGTCGTTCACCGGCTTTTCCGGCCATGCGGCCCGGGCCGCGGC
This sequence comes from uncultured Massilia sp., assembly GCA_966212555.1. GTDB lineage: Bacteria > Pseudomonadota > Gammaproteobacteria > Burkholderiales > Burkholderiaceae_D > Telluria. The sequence goes on along the minus strand of CBIHRX010000062.1, from coordinate 16,061 downwards.
CGTGTTTCCCGTCGCGTTGTTCCTGCTGGTGGAGCGCGGTTCGCCGCGCCTGCGCCGGGGCGCGGTGGCCGCCGGCGGCCTGCTCGCGGTGGCCGTCGCGCTGGCCCGGGTGCAGGTCGGCGCCCATTCCGCCAGCGAAGCCCTGTCCGGCTGCGTGCTCGGGCTGGCGGCGGCCGCGCTGTTCCTCGCGCGCGCCAGGGCGGCGCAGGATTGCTCGCCGCAGCCGCTACTGCTGGGCCTGCTCGCGGCGACGATCCTGCTGCCGCGCGCCGATCCCGCGTATTCCCACCAGTGGCTGACGGCCGTTGCGCTGAAACTGTCCGGGCGCGACCGGGTCTACCTGCGTAACGACTGGCAGCCCGCGCGCGGACCCTACGTGCCGCCGTGCGCCCCGGACCGGCTGCGTTTCGCTGTCCTCTGCACCTGACGCCGCGCGTTTGACGGCCAAATCTTGGCCGAAAAGCAAGGAACAGATGGTATGATGCAGCCTTTATCGACTCTCCCCATTCCGTAAGCGAACGTGCGTCTATCCTCCATCAAATTGTCGGGATTTAAGTCTTTCGTCGATCCCACCAATTTCCAGGTGCCGGGGCAGCTGGTCGGCGTGGTCGGTCCGAACGGATGCGGCAAATCGAACATCATCGATGCCGTACGGTGGGTGCTGGGCGAATCGAAAGCGTCCGAGCTGCGCGGCGAGTCGATGCAGGACGTGATCTTCAACGGTTCCACCAACCGCAAGCCGGCCGGGCGCGCGTCCGTCGAACTCGTGTTCGACAACAGCGCCGGCAAGGCGGCCGGGCAGTGGAGCCAGTACGCCGAGATCGCCGTCAAGCGCACGCTCACGCGCGACGGCACGTCGACCTACTTCATCAACGGCCAGCCCGTGCGCCGGCGCGACATCCAGGACATCTTCCTCGGCACGGGCCTGGGTCCGCGCGCCTACGCCATCATCGGCCAGGGCATGATCTCGCGCATCATCGAATCGCGCCCGGAAGAGCTGCGCGTCTTCCTCGAGGAGGCGGCCGGGGTCTCCAAGTACAAGGAGCGCCGCCGCGAGACGGAAAACCGCCTGTCGGACACGCGCGAGAACCTGCAGCGCGTCGAGGACATCCTGCGCGAGCTGAACGCGAACCTGGAAAAGTTGGAAGCGCAGGCCGCCGTCGCCAACCGCTTCCACCAGCTGCAGGCCGACCAGGAAGAAAAGCAGAAGCTGCTGTGGCTCTTGCGCCGCAACGAGGCCAAGGCCGAGCAGTTGCGCTGGTTCCAGGAGATGGAGCAGGCGCAGACCGGCCTGGAAGAGCAGAACGCGAAGCTGCGCAACCTGGAGCTGGACCTGGAACGCATGCGCCAGGCGCACTACGAGACGGGCGACCGCCTGCACGTGGCGCAGGGTGCGCTGTACCAGACCAATTCCGAGATCGGCAGCCTGGAAGCGCAGATCAAGTTCGTCGTCGAGTCGCGCACGCGCCTGCAGAACCAGATCGGGACGCTGACCGCCCAGCGCGAGCAGTGGCTGAACCAGGCCAACGAGACGCAGGAACAGATCGAGGAAGCGGAATTCCGCCTGGAAGAACTGGCGGCGCGCGTGGAAGGCGCGCAGATCGCGGCGGAGGCGCAGAACGAGCGCCTGCCGGACCTGGAAGCCGCGTGGCGCGAGGCGCAGAACAAGTCGACCGAATCGCGCGCCCGCATCATGCAGATCCAGCAGCGCATCGAGCTGTCGTCCGCGCACCAGCGCAATGCGTCGAACATCCTCGCGAGCCTGGCCACGCGGCGCGAACGCCTGCAGCAGGAACGCGGGGGCCTGAACCTGCCGGACGCCGGCCACCTCGACAACCTGCGCATGCAGCTGGAAGAAAAACAGCTGCAACTGGAAGAGCAGAACCTGATGCTGGAAGAGGCGGCGAGCCGCCAGGAAGCCGTCGAGCAGGAACGGCGCGACGCGCATGCGCAGGTGCAGCAGGAGACGGCATCGAACGCCAAGCTGGAAGCGCGATCGACCGCGCTGCGCCAGCTGCAGGAGCGCGTGCAGACGCAAGGCAAGGTCCAGCCCTGGCTGCAGAAGCACGAACTCGATAAACTGCCGCGCCTGTGGCAAAAGCTCGACATCGAGACGGGCTGGGAGACGGCGCTGGAATCCGTGCTGCGCGAGCGCACGGGCGCGCTGGAAGTGTCGAACCTCGACTGGGCGCGCGGCTTCTTCGGCGACGCGCCGCCGGCCCGTCTCGCGCTGTACTCGCCGGCGCCGGGCGCGGGTACGCCGGCCGACCATCATGGCCTGAAGCCGTTCGCGAGTCTCCTCAAGCTGAACGATCCGGGCCTGCGCGGCCTGCTCGACGACTGGCTGACCGGCGTGTACGCGGCCGACGATCCCGGTACGGCGCTCGCGCAGCGTTCCCGGCTCCCGCAGGGTGGCTGCTTCGTCACGCCGCAAGGCCACATGGTCACCGCTTCGAGCGTGCGCTTCTACGCGGCCGACGCGGAGCAGGACGGCGTGCTCGCGCGCCAGCACGAGATCGACAACATCGGCAAGCAGTTGCGCGCGCAAGTGCTGCTGCTGGACGAGGCCCGCACCCGCGCCACCCGCGCCGACGCGGCGGTCGCCGACCTGCAGCGCCGCCTGCAGGATGGCCGCCAGAAGGTCGCGACCCTGCAGCGCGAAGTGCATGCGCTGCAGATCGACGTGGTGAAACAGGCCGAAGTCGAGGCGCGCTTCAACCAGAGAAGCGGCCAGATCGCGGCGGACCTCGACGAGATCGCCGCGCAGGAAGCGGAGCAGCGGCAGGCGAAGGCCGAGGCGGAAGCGCAGTTCGAAGAGCTGGACATGGAACTGGCCGAGCTGCAGGGCGCGCACGAGGATGGCCAGGTCGAGTTCCAGGAACAGGAACGGATCCTCGCGGAAGCGCGCAACCGCCTGCGCGACCTGGAGCGCGCCGCGCAGGAAGCCGTGTTCGCGGAAAAGACGCAGCGCACGCGCATCGAGGAACTCCGGCGCACGATCGCCACCGCCCAACAGCAGGCGCAGCAAGTCCTGGAAAGCATCGCCGCCGGCAAGCTGGAACTGGAAGCGCTGGAATCCGGCGCGGCGGCGGAAGGCTTGCAAGGCCTGCTGGCAAGGCGCACGGAACAGGAAAAAGCGCTGGCCGATGCGCGCCATGAGCTGGACCAGTTGACGCAGCAGTTGCGCGCGGCGGAAGAAGCGCGCATGGCGGCCGAGCGCGGCCTGCAGCCGCAGCGCGACCGCATCACCGAGATGCAGCTGAAGGAACAGGCCGCGCGCCTGAACCAGGAACAGTTCGCGGAAGCGCTGGCCGCCACCGGTGCCGACGAGGCGGCGCTGTCCGAAAAACTCGATCCGGAGCTGAAGCCGTCTTACCTGCAGGGCGAGGTCACGCGCCTGACGAACGCCATCGCGTCCCTCGGCGCCGTCAACCTCGCGGCCGTGGAAGAACTGGCGCAGGCGACGGAAAGAAAGCGCTTCCTCGACGCGCAGAACAACGACCTGCTGGAGGCGATTTCGACCCTGGAAGGCGCGATCCAGCGCATCGACCGCGAATCGCGCGACCTGCTGCAGGACACGTTCGACCGCGTCAACCTGCATTTCTCGGAACTGTTCCCGATCCTGTTCGGCGGCGGCCAGGCCAAGCTCGTGATGACGGGGGACGAGATCCTCGACTCGGGCGTGCAGGTGATGGCCCAGCCGCCCGGCAAGAAGAACGCGACGATCCACCTGCTGTCCGGCGGCGAGAAGGCGCTGACGGCGACGGCCCTCGTGTTCTCGATGTTCCGCCTGAACCCGGCGCCGTTCTGCCTCCTCGACGAGGTCGACGCGCCGCTGGACGACGCCAACACGGAGCGCTTCTGCCGCATGGTGAAGCGCATGTCGGACCATACCCAATTCCTCTTCATCTCGCACAACAAGATCGCGATGGAGATGGCCAACCAACTGATCGGTGTGACGATGCAGGAGCAAGGCGTGTCGCGCATCGTGGCGGTGGACATGGAGTCCGCCGCGAATTTCGCTACTGAGGCACAAGCAGCATGACAGACTTCCAAATGAGCCTGATCGCGGCCGGCGGCGTTTTCGTCGTCGGCGTCATTAGTTACAACAAGTGGCAGGAGTACAAGGCCCGCAAGAGCGTCGAGCGCGCGTTTTCGCACGACCACGACGACGTGCTGATGAAGGGCGGCTCGACCGAGCGCACGGAACCGCACGTCCAGCGCCACGAACCCGTGCTGGACGGCGCCCCCGTGCCCGACCACGACGTCCTGATCGAGCCGGGCATCGTCGCCGAGCCGTTCCAGCACGCCGCGCCGGGCGCCGCGCCCGCCGCCGCGCCGGTGCCGGCAGCGGCAGCCGCTCTCGATCCGGCCGCCGAACTGCCGGCCGTGAAGCCGGACACGCCGCCCGCGCAACTGGCCGAAAACCTCGTCGACCCGCTGATCGATTGCCTGATCCCGCTGAATTCGGAAGGCCCGCTGCGTGGCGACCGCATCCTGCCGGCGCTCCTCAAGCTGCGCCGCGTCGGCAACAAGCCCGTGCACTTCGTCGGCCTGGCCGTGAACGGCGACTGGGAACCGATCGTGCACGGCGGCGTGTACACGAAGCTGCAGGCCGGCGTCCAGCTGGCCACGCGCACGACGGCCCTGAACGAACTGGAATACTCGGAAATGGTCACGCGCCTGCGCGCCGTCGCCGACGAGATCCAGGCGGAGCCGGAAGTGCCGGACATGATCGAGGTGATGAGCGAAGCGAAGACGCTGCACCGCTTCGTCGCCGGCCACGATGCGCAACTGGGCGTGAACCTCGCGTCGAAAGGCGCGCCGTGGGCGATGGCCACCCTGATCGGCGCGCTGGAAAACGCCGGCTTCGACGTCCGCCCGGACGGCAAGTTCGTCATGCTGGATAAAGAAGAGGGCGGCGGCACGCTGTTCACGCTGTCCACGAACGTCACGCTGGGCGCCGACACGACGTCGCGCCTGACGCTCCTCCTCGACGTGCCGTGCGTGCCCCCGGCCCGCGACGGCTTCGGCAAGATGGTCGCCTGCGCGAAGGACCTCGAGCAGCGCCTGGAGGCCGCCATCGTCGACGACTTCGACCAGCCGCTGACGGATGCGGCGCTGGAAGAGATCGCGGGCCAGGTGCGCGAGTTCTACCAGGAGATGGACGCGGCCGACATCGCCGCCGGTTCCACCCGCGCGCTGCGCCTGTTCAGCTGAGGTCACGATGGATGACCTCCAGCGGATGGCGTGGCTCGTCAAGGAGCTGAACCACCACATCTACAACTACCACGTGCTCGACGCGCCGACGATCCCCGACGCCGAGTACGACAAGCTGTTCCGCGAACTGCAGGACCTGGAAGCGCAGCACCCGCAAGCCGTGTCGGTGGATTCGCCGACGTCGCGCGTGGGCGCGGCGCCGATCCCCGAGTTCAAGCAGGTCACGCATGCCGTCCCCATGCTGTCGCTGAACAACGGCTTTTCCGATGAAGACATCGACAACTTCGACCGCCGCGTGCGCGAAGGCCTCGGCCACGCGCAGGTGCCGTATGCGGCCGAACTGAAATTCGACGGCCTCGCCATGAGCCTGCGCTACGAGAACGGCGTGTTCGTGCAGGCCGCCACGCGCGGCGACGGCTACACGGGCGAGGACGTCACGGCCAATATCCGCACCGTGCGCGTCATCCCGCTGCGCCTGATCGGCGACGACGTCCCGGCGGTACTGGAAGTGCGCGGCGAAGTCCTGATGTTCAAGGAAGACTTCGAGCGCCTGAACCAGCGCCAGCGCGACGCGGGCCAGAAGGAATTCGCGAACCCGCGCAATGCCGCAGCGGGCAGCCTGCGCCAGCTCGATGCGCGCATCACCGCGCAGCGCCGCCTGCGCTTCTTCGCCTACGGCATCGGCCTGCTGGAAGGGGCGGCCATGCCGGCATCCCACTCGAAGGCGCTGGACTGGCTCGACCGGCTGGGCCTGCCCGTGTCGAAGGAACGCGCGGTCGTGACGGGATGCGAAGGCATGCTGGGCTACTTCCGCGACATCGGCGCGCGCCGCAAGTCGCTGCCGTACGAGATCGACGGCGTCGTGTACAAGGTCGACCGCCTCGCGGACCAGCGCGAACTGGGCTTCGTGTCGCGCGCCCCCCGTTTCGCGCTCGCGCACAAATTCCCGGCCGAGGAAGCGCTGACGACCGTGTCGGCCATCGACGTGCAGGTCGGACGCACCGGTGCGATCACGCCGGTGGCGCGTCTTGTTCCCGTATCCGTCGGCGGCGTGACCGTCACGAATGCGACCCTGCACAACGAAGACGAGGTGCGCCGCAAGGACGTGCGCGTGGGCGACACGGTCGTCGTGCGCCGCGCGGGCGACGTCATTCCCGAAGTGCTGTCCGTGGTGCTGGAACGCCGCCCGACGCCGGTGCCGCCCGTGTACGAATTGCCGAAGACGTGCCCCGTGTGCGGCTCGCACGTCGTGCGCGAAGAAGGCGAGGCCGTCGCGCGCTGTTCCGGCGGCCTGACGTGCGCGGCGCAGCGCAAGGAAGCGATCCGCCATTTCGCGGGCCGCCGCATGATGGACATCGAGGGCCTGGGCGACCGCTACATCGACAGCCTCGTGGAATGCAATTTGATCCACGGCGTGGCCGACCTGTACCGCCTCACCCTGGACGACCTGCTGAAGATGAAGCGGGTCGCGGACGACCGCCTCGCCGATGAACGCGACGGCACGACGCCGGAGACGGTCAAGCAGGGCAAGGTCGCGACGAAGTGGGCGGACAACCTGCTGGCCGCCATCGCCGCCAGCAAGCATCCGCCGCTGGAGCGCCTGCTGTTCGCGCTGGGCATCCGCCACGTGGGCGAGTCGACGGCGAAGACCCTGGCCGACTGGCTCGGCAGCCTGGCGCTGGTCCGGCGCGCGCCGGCCGCGCTGCTGCGCGTGCTGCCCGACATCGGCGGCACGGTCGCGGAAGCCATCGCCGACTTCTTCGCGGAAGAGAAGAACCAGCAGGCGCTGAACGACCTGCTGGCGGCGGGCGTCGCGCCGCAGGGCGAGCATCCGCCCCGTGCCCAGCTGCGCGAAAAGCTGGACGACGTGGGCCTGCTGGCCGCGCTCGGGATCCCGAAACTGACGGAGCCCCGTGCGCGCCAGTTGCTGGCCGACGGCCGCACCTTGGACGAACTCGCGCACCTGAAGATCTTCAGCGTGTTCGGCCTGCCGGAAGGCGTCGTCGCGGCGCTGGAAGAATGGATGGCCCAGCCGGGCAACCGCGAGATGCTGGCCGCGCTGGCTGCCTTGCGCACCGAGCTGCTGGCGATGCTGCCGCAGGATGCCGTCGACGCGGCCGGTCCGCTCACGGGCAAGACGTTCGTGCTGACGGGGACGTTGCCGACGATGTCGCGCGACGCCGCCGGCGCGCTGATCGAACAGGCGGGCGGCAAGGTGTCCGGCTCGGTGTCGAAGAAGACGTCGTACGTCGTCGCGGGCGCGGAAGCGGGCAGCAAGCTGGAAAAGGCCGAGCAGCTCGGCGTGACCGTGCTGGACGAGGCGGGCCTGCTGGCCCTGCTGGGCGGCGCACAGAATTCAACTCAATAGTTTAGATGGAGCTAGAATGACCGCAATCAAGAAAGCCGTATTCCCGGTCGCCGGCCTCGGCAGCCGCTTCCTGCCGGCCACCAAGGCGCAGCCGAAGGAAATGCTGCCGATCGTCGACAAGCCGCTGATCCAGTACGCGGTCGAGGAAGCGGTGGCCGCCGGCATCACGGAGCTGGTGTTCATCACCGGCCGCAACAAGCGCGCCATCGAAGACCATTTCGACAAGGCCTACGAGCTGGAATCGGAGCTGGAAGCGGCCGGCAAGGAGGAACTGCTGAAGCTCGTGCGCCAGGTCATTCCGAAGAACGTCAACTGCATCTACATCCGCCAGCCGGCCGCGCTGGGCCTGGGCCATGCCGTGCTGTGCGCGCGCCCGGTGATCGGCAACGAGCCGTTCGCCGTGCTGCTCGCGGACGACTTCATGGACACGGCCGAAGGCCACAAGCCCGTGCTGGCGCAGATGACGGACCTGTACGCATACGAGAAGTGCAGCGTGCTCGCCGTGCAGGACGTGCCGCGCGCGAACACGCGCCAGTACGGCATCGTCAGCGCGCGCGCCTACCGGCCGGACCTGGAACTGGTCTCCGGCATCGTCGAGAAACCGAAGCCCGAGGATGCGCCGTCGACCCTGGCCGTCGTGGGCCGCTACGTGCTGTCCGGCGCCGTCTTCGAACACCTGGAAAACCTGGGCACGGGCGCGGGCGGCGAGATCCAGCTGACCGACGGCATCGCCTCGCTGATGTCGCGCGAACGCGTGCTGGCATACCGCTATGCCGGCACCCGCTACGACTGCGGCTCCAAGCTGGGCTACCTGAAGGCGACGGCCGCCATCGGCATGAAGCACCCGGAGACGGCCGAAGGCTACCGCGAATTCCTCACGCAGCTGTGCGCGGACCTGCCGACATGACGATCCGCGACATCCTCAAGATGGGCGACCCGCGCCTGCTGCGCATGGCGGAGCCCGTGCGCGCGTTCGACACGCCCGAACTGCATGCGCTGATTGCCGACATGTTCGAGACGATGCACGCCGTCGACGGCGCCGGCCTGGCCGCGCCGCAGATCGGCGTCAACCTGCAGCTGGTGATCTTCGGCTTCGGCAAGAACCAGCGCTACCCGGACGCGCCCGCCGTGCCGGAGACGGTGCTGATCAACCCGGTCCTGACACCCTTGTCGGAAGAGATGGAAGAGGGCTTCGAAGGGTGTCTGTCCGTGCCGGGCCTGCGCGGCAGCGTGCCGCGCTACACGCGCCTGCATTACGAGGGCGTCGACCAGTACGGCAACCCGATCAGCCGCGACGTGGACGGTTTTCACGCGCGCGTCGTGCAGCACGAAGTGGATCACCTGCTCGGCATCCTGTACCCGATGCGGATCCGCGACTTCACCCGCTTCGGTTTCACGGAAGTGATGTTCCCCGACCTCGATCCGAAGGCCGACGATTGAAGCCGCGTATCCTTTGCGCTTTATTGGCACTGTTCAGCGCGGGCGTTCATGCCGACGACCTGTTCACGAAGATCGACGCCGATCCGAAGAGCGAGCTGTGGATCGACAGCGGCTTCGCGACGTACCACTTCGACCGCGACAAGAACCTCAACGGCGGCAACCGCGGCCTCGGCGCCGAGTACCGCTTCTCCGGCACGATGGCGGCAGCGGCCGGACGCTTCGTCAACAGCGACCGCTATTACTCGAACTACGCGGGCGTGCTGTGGCAGCCGTATGCGCTGGGGCCCGTGCGCCTGGGCGCGGCGATCGCGATGTTCGACGGGTATCCGAAGATGCGCGACCGCGGCTGGTTCCCGGCCGTCGTGCCCACGTTCACGTACGAGTATCGGCGCGTGGGCGTGAACGTCGGGGTGATCCCGACGTACAAGGATCGCCTGTACGGCGGGATCTCGGTGCAGCTGAAGGTCAAGCTGTTCTGATGACCATGCGTTGAATGGTGGGCACGGGGTGCCCACCCTACGGCTGATGATCATGCGTTGAATGGTGGGCACCCCGTGCCCACGCGGTTATTTAACCGGCGGATACGGCGACTTCCCGCCGTCCGCGATGAACGTGTCGATCCGCGCCTTCAGCACGGGCAGCGGGACGGACCCCAGCTGCAGCACCGTGTCGTGGAACGCGCGGATGTCGAACCTGTCGCCCAGCGCCGCCTCGGCCTTGTTGCGCGACTCGACGATCGCCATCTCGCCCAGGTAGTACGACAGCGCCTGGCCCGGCCAGGAGATGTAGCGGTCGACCTCCGTGGCGATCTCGTGGTCCGACAGCGCCGTGTTGTCGTGCATGTAGGCCTGCGCCTGCTCGCGCGTCCAGCCGAGCGCGTGGATGCCCGTGTCGACGACGAGGCGGGACGCGCGCCAGGCCTGGTAGCTCAGCATGCCGAACGTTTCGTACGGCGTCTCGTACATCCCCATTTCGCTGCCCAGGCGTTCGCAATACAGCGCCCAGCCTTCGCCGTATGCCGAGATGTACGCGCGCCGGAAGGGCGGCACGCCCTGCTGTTCCAGCGCCACCGGCATCTGGAACGCGTGGCCCGGCGCCGATTCGTGCAGCGTGAGGGCAGGGAGGCTGTACAGCGCGCGCGCCGGCAGGTTGTACGTGTTGACGAGATAGATGCCCGGGCCGCCGCGCGCCGACGTGTAGTACGGCGCCTGGTCCGCCGGCACGGGCACGATGGCGAAGCGGCGGCGCGGCAGGTAGCCGAAGTACTGGTCGGCCTTGCCGTCGAACTTCTTCGAGATCCACGCGGCGCTTTTCAAGAGTTCCTCCGGCGTCTTCGCGTAGAACTGCGGGTCGCTGCGCAGGAAAGCGAGGAAGGCGGGCAGGTCGCCCTTGAAGCCTGCCTTTTCCATCGTCTGCTGCATCTCGGCGCGGATCTTCGCCATCTCGGAGAGGCCGATCTGGTGGATCTGCTGCGCCGTCATGTCGGTCGTCGTGTACTCGACGATCTTCGACTGGTAGTACGCCTTCCCGTCCGGCAGGCGCTCGGCCGCGAGCGTCGTGCGCGCCTTCGGCACGTAGTCGTCGCGGAAGAATTGCAGGGCCTTCGCGTAGGCCGGCTTCACCGCGCTGTCGATCAGCGCGATGCCTTGTGCGCGCAGGCGCGCCTGTTCGTCCATGGAGATCGTCGCGGGCATCTCCTTGAACGGCGTGTACCACACCGTGTCTTCCGGCGCCTTCGCATTGACGATATTGAGGAGCGGCGCGTCGCGGCCGGCCAGGGTCACCTGCGGCGGCGTGAAGCCGCGCGCGAGGCCGGCGCGCATGTTGTCCAGTTCTTCGCCGAAGTAGCGGGGCAGGTCGCCCAGCTGGGCAAGGTAGGCGCGGTATTCCTCCGCATTCTTCAACGGGCGGCGCGCGATGTAGGCGATGTCCGACCAGAACGCGCTGTCCGCGTTCACGGGCTGCTCGTATTCGCGGAAGCGCTGCGCGGCGACGAACGCGGCGATCTGCGCGCGGTACACGGCATAGTTGATCTGCTCGGCTCGCGAGAGATCCGCCGCGCGGATGCCGTCCAGCTTGCGCAGCACGCCTTCCCACATCGCCAGGCGCGCGGCCTGCGTGCGCGCGTCGACCTTCGGCAGGGCGTCGCGGACGTCGCGCGGCTCGTCCTCTTCCCACGCGAGCCGCTGCTTGATCCTCCACTGCCACTCGGCCTTGTAGATGGCCTGGAACCGTGCATCGGCTTCGGGCGCTGCTTTCGTGGCGGGCGCGGCGGCGTCAGCGACAGGTGCGAACTGGGTCGAGAGGGCGAGCGAAAGGGCGGCGGCGAGCAAGGTCTGCTTCATGGTGGTCCTGTGGTCGAGGTGTCGGAGCGAGGCAGGGGTCTTGCCTCAACTCACGATATTACCCGGCAGACTCACCGGAAGCCAGTCTTGCTCACCGTTTTACCTTGCCGTAGGCCTCGCCCGCCTTCCACGTCGGGAGCGTCGGCGCGTTCGCGACCGCATAGCCCAGGTTCAGCGTGAACTGCGCCTGCTGCACCATGCCCGACAGGTCCCAGGCCGGGTCGTACTGGTCGCTGACCTGGTGGTAATCCTTCGTGAACGCGCGCATCTTCGTGCCTTCCGCCGCAGGGTCGTGCTCGAAGTCGAAATGGCCGTCGCCGGAGAACACGGCGGAACCGACGTTGAACGCGGGGACGCCGGCCTTGGCGAAATTGAAGTGGTCGGCACGGAAATAGGCGCCGCCGAGGTCGGGCACGGGCGCGGCCAGCTTCAGGCCCATGGCTTTCGCCACCGTCGCCGACGCCGCGTACAGCGAGCTGCGCTCGGCGCCGGCCACGCCCATGTCGCGCGTGCGGCCGACGAAGTTCATGCTGTCCAGGTTCAGGTCGGCCGCGGTCTTCGCCAGCGGCCACACCGGATTGCGCACGTAGGCCAGGCTGCCCAGCAAGCCCTGTTCTTCCGCGCAGGGCCACAGGAAGACCTGCGTGCGCTTCGCCGGCCGCTTGACGGCCGCCTGGGCCATCGCCAGCAGGGCGGCGGTGCCGGAGCCGTTGTCGATGGCGCCGTTCCAGATGTGGTCGGGCTTGCCGTTGTCCGGATCGACGCCCAGGTGGTCCCAGTGCGCGGAATAGATCACGGCCTGGTCGCGCAGTTTCGGATCGGTGCCGGGCACGATGCCGGCGACGTTGTACTCGACGACGTTGCGCACCGCGCTCTTCACGTCGGCCTCGACGCTGGCCGCGAGGGGCACCGGCTTGAAGCCGCGCACCTCGGCCGCGGCGCGCAGGCGGTCGAGGTCCTGGCCGCTGGCCGCGATGAGGGTCCGCGCCATGTCCTCGCTGATCCAGCCCTGCAGTGCGTTGCCCTTGCCGGCGAGGTGGAACTGCTCGTGCGAGAAGCTGTTGACGGGGACGCTCCACGGATACGACGCGGACGGCGTCGTGTGGATCAGCAGGATGCCGGCCGCGCCCTGGCGTACGGCTTCCTCGAACTTGTACGTCCAGCGGCCGTACCACGTGAGCGACTTGCCGCCGAAGCGGTCCGGCTCGGCGCCCGTGGGCTGCGGATCGTTGACCATCGCGACGAGCACCTTGCCCTTCACGTCGGCGCCGAGGAAATCGTTCCAGCGCTCGTCGGGGGCGTCGATGCCGTAGCCGACGAACACGAGGGGCGCCGACACGCGCGTGGCCGCGTTGCCGTTGGCGTTGCCGAACACGACGTCCTGGCCGAACGTGGCGGGCAGCACGCGGCCGCCGGCCACGAAACGGAGCTGGCTGCCGGGCAGCGTCTTCTGGCCGACCAGTTCGACCTTCTGGCGGTAGCCGCCGTCCGCCAGCGGCTTCAAGCCCAGCACGGCGGCCTGGGTCTCGAGGTAGCGCACGGTGAGTTCGCCGCCGCGCTGGCCCGTGCCCCGGCCTTCCAGCAGGTCGTCGGCGAGGAAGGACAGGTGGGCGCGCAGCGGTGCCTCGGCCACGGGCGGCGCGGACTGGCCGTGGGCGCCGGCGGCGGAGGCGAGCAGGATCGTGGCGGCAACGGAACGGAAGGACATGGTGGACGGCTCATGAGTGTACAAGCCCGCGATGGTAGCACCGGGTGTCGCGCGCTGTCCGTATTGACACGATATTAAAAATGTGAATTTGCATCTCACGTTATAATTCATAGAACGGACGTGCCGAGCCGAGCCGAGGCCGCGCCGCATGGCATGACAACCCCGACACCACTCCTGCATGGATAAAGACGAAAACAGAGCGCAACCGGCTGCCGGCCATGCCGGGCCGCTGATCCTGCCCTGGTCCCGCCTGGGCCGCCAGCTGGTGCCGCTGATCGGCGAAGGCGGTTTCGTCGCGTTGTTCACACGCTCGGCGCGCCTGTTGTCGCCGCCGCGGGCGTGGCTCAGCGTCGACGCCACGCGCCGCACGAGCACGCTGCTGCTGACCGCCCTCGAGCAAGACCTGGCCGCGGCGGACCCCCAGGACGCGGCCGCGACACACGAGGAATTGATGGGCACGTTCGTGCGCCAACTGGGGGCCCTCATCGGTCCCGCGTTGACGGCACGCCTGCTGTCCGAAACCGGTGCGGACGGCACGCCGCAGAAGAATCAAGAGGAGCACAAGCAATGAGCGGAAAAGTAACCCTGGAGAAATTGTGCACCGGCGTGCCAGGGCTCGATGTTCTTCTTGGCGGCGGCCTGACGGAGTTTTCGTTCACGCTGATCGCAGGCGCGCCCGGCAGCGGCAAGACGACGCTCGCGCACCAGATCATGTTTGCGCTCGCGAACGAGCAGCGCCGCGCGCTGTTCTTCACCGTGCTCGGCGAACCGCCGCTGAAGATGCTGCGCTACCAGCAGCAGTTCTCGTTCTTCGACATGGACAAGGTCGGCCCCGCCGTCCGCTACGTGAACCTGGCCGACGACTTGCGCGCTGGGGATTTCAGCGGCGTGCTGGAACGCATCATGCGCGAAGTGGAGGACTTCGGCCCCAGCCTCGTGTTCGTCGATTCGTTCCGTTCCGTCGTGCAGACGGCGCGCAGCGGCAACGAAGGCCTGTGGGACCTGCAGCACTTCATCCAGGAGCTCGGCTCGCGCATGGCGACGTGGCAGGCGACCACGTTCCTGATCGGCGAATACAGCCAGGCCGACGTCGAGGCCAACCCGATCATCACGGTGGCCGACGGCATGATCTCGCTGTCGCACAACCTGGACGAGGATTCGGTGGTGCGCAAGATCCGCATCATCAAGATGCGCGGCCAGGCGCACATGGCGGGTGCGCACACCTTGCGCATCACGGACGACGGCATCCGCGTCTACCCGCGCCTGCTGACGCCCCTGCCGGAGGCCTTCCGGACCGTCGCCGCCGGGCCGGCCCGGGTCCCGACCGGCGTCGCCGGCCTGGACGACATGCTGCACGGCGGCCTGCCGCAGGGCCACACGATGCTCGTGTCGGGCCCGACGGGCATCGGCAAGACGATCCTCGGCACCCGCTTCCTGCAGGCCGGGGCGGACCAGGGCGAGAAAGGCGTCGCGCTGTTCTTCGAAAAGCACACGGCGCGCCTGCACAACGCGGAACTCGTCGCGCTCGTGCAGGGCGGCCAGGTGGAAGTGCTGGAATCGCTGTCCCTGTCGCTGTCGGTCGAGGAGATGCTCGACCAGTTGACGGAGGCGATCGAACGCACGGGCGCGACGCGGGTCGTCATCGATTCGCTGTCGGAGATCGGGTTGTACCTGGCGCCGGAGTTCCGCTACGACCTGCGCCTGTCCGTGTTCCGCACCTTGTCGCTGCTGGCGCGGCGCGGGGTCACCGCCCTCGTCACGGTCGGCTACGAAGACAACGCGCCCAACTGGCGCTTCTCGATCGACAACCTGTGCTTCCTGGCCGACGCCGTGCTGTCGATGCGCTTCGCCGAAGTCGAGGGCCACGTCTGCAAGTTCATGACGGTCGTGAAGGTGCGCGGCACGGACCACAGCAACGAATTGCGCGAATACCGCATCACGGACAAGGGCATCGAGGTCGATCCGCACACGACGAACCTCGACGCCCTGATGTCCGGCTTTCCGACGCGGCGCGAACCGCACAAATAAGGACGACGATGGGAACGTACCAGCAACAGCCCCCTGTTTCGGAACAGCGTTCCCTGCAAGAGCCCGCGCTCCAGAGCACCGGCGGCACGCCCGGCGAGGCATTGCTCCTCGACCGCATCCGCGCGCTGGAAGCGGACGTGGCCAGGCTGCGCGAAGCGAACGAGCACCTCGTGCTGGCCACCGTCGACGCCCAGTACCAGCGCGAGGATGCGGAGGCGGTCAACCGGCGCCAGAACGAATTCCTCGCCATGCTGGCGCACGAGCTGCGCAATCCGTTGTCGCCGCTCGCGATGGCCGCGTCGCTGCTGGAGCGGGACGCCGGCGCCGCGCCGCAGCAGTTGCGGCTCGCGCGCGTGATCGGGCGCCAGGTCGACCACATGGCGCGCCTGCTCGACGACCTGCTGGACGCCGCGCGCATCAGCAGCGGCAAGATCAAGCTCGCGGTCGAAACGCTGGGGCTGGCCGACGTGCTGCGCCACGCCGTCGAGACCGTCCAGCCGCGCATCGCGGATCGGGGCCAGGCGCTGGACGTCGAACTGCCGGCGGGGACGGTGGCGGTGGAGGGCGACAAGGTGCGTCTCGCGCAGGTGTTCACGAACCTGCTCGGCAACGCGTCGAAATACACGGGCGACGGCGGGCGCCTGCGCCTCGCGGCGCGCGCCGGGGCCGACGAGGTCGTCGTGACCGTCGAGGACGACGGCACGGGCATCGCGCCCGACGTCCTGCCCTATATCTTCGACCTGTTCACGCAGGGCCCGCGCTCGCTGGCCCGGTCCGAGGGCGGACTTGGCGTCGGCCTGAACGTCGTGCGCAATCTCGTGGGCATGCACCGCGGGACGGTGGAGGCGCACAGCGACGGCCCCGGCCGCGGCAGCCGCTTCACGGTGCGCCTGCCGCGCGCCGCCGGCGTGCCCGCCGCGCCGGTCCGGCCCGAACCGGCGCAGGCCACGCC
>CBIHRX010000061.1:0-25482 GCA_966212555.1 uncultured Massilia sp. | reverse complement strand
GGGGGACTTCCGTCCGCGCGGGGCGCGCGGCCGACCGCTTCCGGTTCTGCAGCCCGCCCATGGTTTGGGTGGGCGGCAGGGTGCGGGCGCCGGCGGCGCCCACGCCCGGCCTGCTGGATGAGCGGGTGCGCTACCGGAAGACGGACCTGGTGTCGTGGTCGCCCGTGACGGAGCGCCACGTGGACGACGGCATGACGGTCGCCGGGCTGTGCGCCGCCGCGCTGCAGGTCAGCGACAACACGGCGTGCAACCTGCTGCTCGACCGCATCGAGGGCCCGGCGGCCGTCAACGCGTTCGCGCGCCGCATCGGCGACACGGCGTTCCGCCTCGACCGCCGCGAGACGGCATTGAATTCCGCGGTCCCCGGCGACCCGCGCGACACGACGACGCCGCGCGCGATGGCCCGCAGCCTGGAAGCGCTGCTGCTCGCGGAGGCGCTCGCGCCGGACGCCCGGCGCCGCCTGCTCGACTGGATGTTCGCGAACACGACGGGCAAGGAACGTATCCAGGCCGGCTTCCCGGCCGACTGGCGCGTGGCCGACAAGACCGGCACGGGCGCGTACGGCACGACCAACGACGTCGGCATCGTGTTCCCGCCGCGGGGCCAACCCGTGATCGTGGCGATCTACTACACGGGTGCCACGCCGGACGCGCAGAGCGACAGCAAGGTGGTCGCCGATGCCGCGGCGATCGTCGCGCGGGCGCTGGCGGCCGCCTGATGCGGACGACACCGATGGCGGAGGCCGACCTGGACGCCGTGCTGGCCGTGCAGGCGGCCTGCTATCCGCCCGCGATGCAGGAAGCGGCGGACGTCGTGCGGGCACGCCTGCGTGCTAGCCCGGGCACGGTACTGGTCGCGCGCGATGCGGACGGCGTCTGCGCCTACCTGTTCGCGTATCCGTCGCGGCTCGGCAAGGTGACGCCGCTCGGGGGCGAGTTCGCGGTGTCGGCGATGCCGGACACGCTGTACCTGCATGACCTCGCCGTGGCGCCGCGGGCGGCCGGGCAGGGCGTCGCGCGCCGGCTCGTCGACGCCATGCTCGCACGGGCCGGCGGCTTGCGCCATTCCGCGCTCGTGTCGGTGCAAAAATCGCGGCGCTTCTGGGAAAGCCTCGGCTACACGCGCGCAGGCGGCGACCCGGGCGCGCTGGCCACGTATCCGGCCGGCGCGCTGTACATGACGAAACGCCTGTCAGCGGGAGGATGAGCGCCGGGTCGCCACGTGCAGCGTCGCGCGGGCGGCGTGGCCGCGGACACGGGCGCCGTTCGGATGGGCCGCCACGGTGAGCGCCAGGTCGCCGGACAGGCGGTGCAGGTCCAGCACGTCGGCCAGCGCCGACAGCACCTGGCGGCCCAGCATGTGGTCGCCCCGCTCGACGTCCGGCAGCACGTGGTGCAGGGCCGCCAGCACGACGGCATTTTCCTCGCGGTGCTCGTGCAGGTGCACGTAGCCCAGCGTTTCCATGATCAGTTCCTCGTGCCGGAAGGCGGCTTCGACGGCCGCGACGAGCGTCGCGAAGCCGTGCCCGACCATGTCGTCCGGACCGGACACGAGTTCCCCGACGCGCCGGCACAGCATCTTGCGGCCATGCCGCAGCGCGGCGCAGATCGCGCGCGGTCGGCTGGGACTGACGCGGGTGGTAGGCATCTCGCACTCCTGGGAGTCGGAATCTTCTTAGACTGCCCGTAGCACGGAAAAATCCATGTGGTTTGATATCTCGCAACGTAGCAACGTTGTGTTCGGTTAGCCTGATTGAGGGAATACAGATCGAAAGCGAGAAATGAGCGCTGTACAAGTCGAACGAGAGCATGGCGGTCGCTGATGGGGGCACGCATTTTATTGATTCAGGGCCATCCGGACTGCCATCGCCCGCACCTGTGCCACGCGCTGGCCCAGGCGTACGTGGACGGCGCGCGCGCGGCGGGACATGAGGTCGAGGTCGTCGAACCGGCGCGGATGAGCTTCCCGCTGCTGACCAGCCCGTCCGAGTGGTGGCACGGCTCGCCGCCGCCGCAGCTGGCGGCCGTGCAGGAGGCGATCCAGCATGCGGACCACCTGGTATTCGTGTACCCGCTGTGGATGGGCGACATGCCCGCGCTCATGCGCGGCTTCCTGGAGCACGTGACGCGGCCGGGCGTCTTCATGGACGACCCGCACCGGCCGTTCGGCGCGGGCCTGCTGGGCGGACGCACCGCGCGGCTCGTCGTCAGCATGGGCATGCCGGCGGCCATTTACCGGTGGGGTTATGGCGGCTACGGCATCAAGATGATGCGCCGGCAAATCCTCGGCCGGGCGGGCATCCGGCCCGTGCGCACGACCCTCATCGGGCGCGCCCACGCACTGTCGGCGGAACGGATCGACACATGGCGCGATCACCTGCGCCGGCTGGGCGGTTCGGCGGCCTGACCGGGGCGGCAACCGATTTGCGTGTTTTGCGCGACATCTGGCCGGTGCAGGACGTGCTCTTCTTGACGCTCCTCTCGGGAAACGGCAAAGTTGCGGCAGGGCAGTATTTAACAATGCTGCTCGTTTTTGCCACTTTTTCCCGCCCAGATGCCCGTCGCCGCCCAGCTGCCTCCATCGCCCCCTCCCGTCTCCGCCCCGGCCCAAGCGGCCGCAACGCCTTCTTACGATGACGCCTATGCCCGGGCGCGCGCCCTCGCCAACGACGGCCAGCCCGGCCTGGCGCTGGCGGCGTACGACGCGCTGCTGGCCCGCTCGCCCGGCAACGTCGACGTGCTGCTCGGCCGCGGCATCGTGTATGCCCGCCTGGGACGGTGGCAGGACGCCGAGCGCGACCTGCATGCCGCCGCCACCGCGGCGCCGGCGTACGCGGACGTGTGGTCCGCGCTCGGCAACACGTACGCATGGAGCGACCGGCCCGAGCAGGCCGTTGAGGCGTACACCCGCCTGGTCGCACTGCAGCCGGACGAGGCGGCCGCGTACGTCGCGCGCGGGCGGGCCCTGCGCGCGCTGGGCCGCAATGCGGAGGCGCGCGCGGACCTGGACAAGGCGCAAGCGCTGGGCGCCGGCGGCGACGCGTTCGACGCGCTGGCCGCCGCGCTGCAGCCGCGCGCCGGCAATCCGGACGCGACGATCGCGGCCGGCTACACGTGGGCCGCGAGCCTGTCGTCCAGCTGGACCGACGCCGGCACCGGTCCGCTCTGGTCCGACCAGACGGCCGGCGTCCGCCATTACACGAGGGCGGGTTCACTCGGCTTCGAGACGCTGCGCGCGCACCGCTTCGGCCTGCAAGATGACGCGTGGGCGCTGGACGGGTACGCGAACCTGTGGTCCGGCGCCTATGCCAACCTGCGCTACCAGCGCGGCGCGGCGGCGCGCCTGTTTCCGGCCAATTCCGGGCGCGCGGAACTGTATCAATCCCTCGGCAACGGCTGGGAAGCGTCGGTCAGCGACGACGTCCTCGGCTTCGCGTCGCGCGTCAACATCTACGGCGTCGGCATCGCGAAGTACACGGGCGACTGGTACGTGCAGCTGCGCCACCAAACCATCGTGTCGGCCGGCTCGCACGGCACGGGCGAACGCCTGCTGGCGCGCTGGTATTACGCGGGCGACGCCGACACGTATGCCGAAGCCGCCGTCAACAGCGGCCGCAGCGACGACCCCCTGAGCCTCGTCGGCGGCCGGAGCCGTTCCGGCGGCGGCAGCGCGACCTGGGTACGCTACTGGACGCCGGCATGGGGCACCCGCGTGGGCGCCAGCTTTTCGCGCGCCCGCGGTGCCGCCAACCAGCGCGGCCTGACTTTTTCCCTGTACCGCCGATGGTAAGCGCGCCCCGACCCGCCCGCCGGCACGACGACCCGCCGCCGAGCGTCGCCGGCAAGCTGCTCGCCCGCGTGAAGGGCGCACTGGCGACGGCGCTGGAAACCTTGCCGGCCCTGGTGGCCGGCTGGCTCGTGTTGCGCATCGCGGAAACGATCCACGCCGGCGCCGGCGGCATCAAGGTGTCCGTGCTGTTCGGCCCCGCGCTGGCGAACGACTTGCTCGCGCTGGCGCGCCATGGCTTCGTCTTCCTGCTGGGCGCCGTGCCGCTGGCGCTGCTGCCGCGCCGGCGCTGGCGCGTCGTCGCCCTCGCCATCGTGTGGGGCGTTCTGCTGGCCGTGCAGGCGGGCCTGCTGCAATACCACTGGACGGCCGGGGTGCCGCTCGGCGCCGACCTGTTCGGCTATACGCGCGCGGAAATCGCCACGACGGTGGGCGGCCGTGCGCGGCCCGGCATCGGCCTCGCGGGCGCGTACGTGCTCGCGCTGGCCGCGCTGGCGGGCGTCCTGCTGGCGAGCGGCCGCCCCTGGTGGCCCCGCGCGCGTGCGCGGGCGGCGCTCGTCGCCGCCTTGCTGAGCATCGGCGCGTACCGGCTGCTGCCCGATGACTTCGCGCCCGCCGCGGCCGACACGGAGGCGGGCGCCGACTACCTGCGCAACAAGATGGCCTATTTCGTGGACCGCAGCGTGGCCCACGTGGCCGGCGAGCGGGAGCCAGGTCCGCACGGGCAGGCGAGGGGCTTGCCGTGGACGGGCAAGGACCCGCGCTATCCGTTCGCCCACGCGGAACAGACGCCGGACACGCTCGGGCCGCTGTTCGACACCAGGCCGGGCACGCCGCCGAACCTCGTCTTCATCATCGTCGAGGGCCTGGGCCGCAGCTTTTCCGGACCGGGCGCCCGCTTCGGCAGTTTTACCCCGTTCCTCGACGAGCTGGCCGGCCGCAGTCTCTACTTCGAGAACTTCCTGGCGGGCCAGGGCCGCACGTTCGGCGTGCTGCCGACCGTGTTCGGATCGCTCCCGTTCGGCGACAACGGCATGGCCGCGCTGGGCGAGCGCATGCCGCGCCACGCGTCGCTGCTGTCGATCCTGAAGGAACAGGGCTACCACCTGCGCTACTACAGCGGATCGAACCTCGAGTTCGACAACCAGGGCGTGTTCCTGCGCCGCGAAGGCGTCGAATCGTTCGTCAGCGAGACGGATTACAAGCCGCGTTACCGGCGCAGCAATTACTGGGGCTACGACGACCGCGCCCTGATGGAGACCACGATCGCGCACCAGCGCGACGATGCGCGGCAGCCGTCCGTGCGCATCATCCAGACGGCGAGCACGCACGACCCGTTCACGTTCCCCGGCAAGCCGGCCTACCTGCGCAAGGTCGGCGAGCGCCTGGCCGCGCTGGGCATCGCGGAAAGCGCGAACCCGGCGTACACGGCCCAGCGCGAGGTCTTCGCCGGCATCCTGTTCGCGGACGACGCGCTGCGCCTGTACTTCGAGCAGGCCGCGCAGCTGCCCGGCTACGACAACACGATCTTCGTCGTGACGGGCGACCACCGCCTGCCCGAGCTGCCGATGGACACGCGCATCGAGCGTTATCACGTGCCGCTGATCGTGTTCTCGCCGAAGCTGAAGGCGCCCCGGTCCATCAAGGCCGTGTCGTCGCAGTTCGACATCGCGCCGGCGCTGCTCGCCTTCCTCGGCCACGGCTACGGCCTGCGCACGCCGGACCAGGTGACGTGGCTGGGCACGGGCCTGGATACGGCGCCGGCGTTCCGCAACCTGCACGCGATCCCGTTGAAGCAGACGAAGACGGAGCTGTCCGACTTCGTGTCCGGTTCCATGTACCTGGCGCAGGGCCGGCTGTTCGCACTGGCCGACGGCATGCGCCTGGACCGCGCGACGGACGAAGGCGCGCTCGCGCGGGCCCGCGCCCAGTTCGACGCCTTCCTCGCCGCGAACCGCCAGGCCGGCAGCGCCGCCGCCCTCGAGCCGGCGCCCGCCGCGCTGGCGCCGTGGCGCGACGACGGCCGCAAGCTGCGCAGCGTGGACCTCGCGTCGGAAGCGGGGCAGGTCAGCGTGAACGACCTGCGCCGCGGCGCCGACGGCAGCGTCGAGGCGACCATCGTCAACCAGGGCACGACGGCGTCGAGCCCCTTCGTCCCGCTGCTCGTCATCAGCGACGCGGGCGGCCTGGAGCTGGGCGAAACGGCCGGCGAGATCCGGACCCTGGCGCCCGGCGCGTCGGTGAAGGTCGCGCTGAAGGCGAAGCTGGGCCGTCTCCCGCACGGCAAGTATTTCGTCTCGATGATTCCGTCGCACCCGGAGACGGGCCGCTCGATCGGCATCGGCCGGTACCACGTGGAGATGCCGCTGTGACGGCGCGCCGCTGGTGCGCCGCGTTGATGCTGGCGGTCTCCGCGCTCGCGCACGCGGGCGACGCGCGGCCCGGTCCGCGCGCGATCTGGATCTGGGAAGGCGAGTCGTACGCGCTGCTGGAGGACGATGCGGCGGCGCGCACCGCGATGTCCTTCCTGAAGGACAAGGCCATTGCCACGGCCTACGTGTACGCCGACGCGTACGCAGGCCGCAACCTGATCGCGGCGCAGCCCGCGCGCTACCGGACGCTCATCCGGCGCATGCACGCGGCCGGGCTGAAGGTCCAGGCGCTGCTGGGGTCCGGCGAGCTGCACACGGAGCGCTACCTGCTGCCGGAACACCACCACGTAGCGCAGGCGATGCTGCAGCGGGTGCTGGACTACAACGCGGCCGCGGCGCCGGAAGAACGCTTCGACGGCATCAGCCTCGACATCGAACCGCACATCCTCGACGCCTGGGGCAGCCGCAAGATGGAATTGCTGGGCCATTTCCTGGACATGTCGGACGCGCTGATGCGCCAGAAGAACGCCATGGCGCCCGGCTTGCCGATGGGCCCCGCGATCCCGTTCTGGTACGACGGCATCCCCATCGAATGGAAGGGCAGGCGCAAGCCGATGAACGAGCACGTGCAGGACGTGTACGACTACGTGGCCCTGATGGACTACCGCGACCACGCCGACGGCGGCGACGGCATCGTCGGCCATGCGCGCGACGAACTGGATTACGGGACGAAGACCGGCAAGCCCGTCGTCATCGGCGTGGAGACGATGCCGAACGCGATCCGCAAGGTGTCGTTCCACCACCTGCGCGAAGGCGACATGGAGCGGGAGCTGGCGGCCACGGCGCGCGCGGTCGCGGGCGCGCCGTCCTTCGGCGGCTTCGCCATCCACCATTACGGCGCGTACCGGCGCTGGCTCGGCGCCGACTAACGCACCACGAGCACGGGAATGTCGCAGTGGATCAAGACCCGCTGCGTCTCGCTGCCCAGCAGGCGCGCGGCCAGGCCATGGCGCCCGTGCGACGCCATCACGATCACGTCGCAGCCGTGGGCGCGCGCCGCCGCGATGATGCCTTCCCACGGTGGACCCGGCGGGGCCAGCACGGTCTCGCACGGTACGCCGGCCTCGGTGGCACGGCGCACGACGTAGTCGAGGGCCTCGCGGCCCAGGCGGTCAGCCTCGGCGCGCCAGGCGTCGTAGAACGGGCCGCCGATGTCGCCCGTCGCGAGCACGGGCGATTCGCCCGCCACGTGGACGCCGACGATGGACCCGCCGCCCAGTTTTGCCAGCCCGAGCGCGGCGCCCAGGGCGGCCGCGGCCCGTTCGGTGCCGTCCACGGGGACGAGGATGCGCCGGTACACGATCACTTCCTGTCGGCCGGACGGGGGCGCATCACCATCACGGGGACGTGCGCGTCGGCCAGCACTTTCTGCGTCACGCTGCCGGCAAGCAGGCGCGACAGCCCGCGCCGCCCGTGCGAGCCCATGAAGATCAGGTCGCAGCCGTGGCTGTCGGCCGTGGCGACGATGGCGTCGGCCGGCGCGTAATCGAGCACGGCCAGCGACGTGCAGCGCACGCCGGCCGCCTCGGCGGCATTGGCCACGTTGCGCGCATGTTCCTTGGCGGCGGCCAGCAGGACGGCGTCGTCGAGGCCGGGGTCGATGGCCATCGCGGCTTCCGCCGAGGCGATGGGCGGTTGCGGCTGGCCGACGGCGAGGATGACGATCTCGCTGCCGTGGGCCCGGGCGAAGGCGATGGCCGCCTGCTCGGCGGCGGCGGAGACGTCGGAGCCGTCCGTGGGGACGAGGATACGGTCATACATGATGATTCCTCCTGAGAGTCCGGTATGGACGAACTCAGGATGGCGAATCTAGCAAGCGAATTCTTTGATTTATATCAAATGGTCCGGAAGCTGCCTTCCGCCACGATGCGTCCGCCGCCCCCGACGGCGAAGTTGCCGGCCGTAAGGTCGGCGCCGAGCACCAGTTCGCTGCCGAGCGCGGCCGGTGCCCGGAAGCGGCCTTCCAGCGCGAGGATGCGCCGGCCGCACGCCTGTTCGAGTTCGGCGCAGGCGCGCGCCAGCGTGTGCATGCCGTGGATGATCGGGCGCTTCATGCCCATCAGGCGCGCCGACCACGTCCACAGGTGGATCGGATTCCAGTCGCCCGAGATGCGGGCATACGCGCGCCCGGTATTGCGCGGCAGGCGCCAGCCCGTCAGCACGGGCAGGTCGCGCCCGTCCTGGCGGCGCTTCTTGCCGGCTTGGCCGCGCACGACGAGGTAGGTGCTGCGGCAGGTAAAGATGTCGGTGCCCTGCTGGCGCGCGACGGTGTCCAGTTCCGCATACACGGCGCCGTTCTCGGCCGGCGGGCGGATGTTGACGGTGGTCGCCAGCACGAGCGGCACGCCGCGGCGCGGCTCGGCCAGCGCGTGCAGCGCGTTTTCCGTGTGGACGGTGCCGGGCAGGCGGAAGGGAAAGGCGTCGTCCAGCATCGTCGCGACGTGGGCGCGCTGGGCCAGCAGGTAGTAATAGGTGACGGGGATGCCTTCGTCGCGGAAGCCGAGGGCTTGCCGGTAGCGCCGCAGCTGGTTGGCGTCGATGCTGTCGAGCACGTAAGTGGTGCGCGGGGTGCGGACGCCGTTCAGGCGGCGCGGGCGTTTGACGAGGGCGCGCAGCAGGGTCGCGGCGCCCAGCGAGGGAAGCGGTGACGGAGAGTCGGCTGTCATCGTGGACTTCGGAAAACCAAAATCCTATTGTGCCTGAAATTCCGGGTTCGCCTGCAAGACTTGTGAAATCCGCTCATCCGCGTTACCCTTGCGTATTGGTATAAAGAATCGCAGTCTTAGATGAGGATGGAATGAAGAAGCAAGCGTTGTTGGTGTTGGCACTGTCGGCGGCGGGTGTCGCCACGGCCCAGGAGACCGTGAAGATCGGCCACGTGGCCTCGATGACGGGGCCGGTGGCCCATTTCGGCAAGGACAGCGAAAACGGCGTGCGCATGGCGATCGACGCGCTGAACGCGCGCGGCGCCACGATCGGCGGCAAGAAGGTGAAATGGGTGCTCGTGCCGGAAGACGACGCGGGCGACCCGAAGGCGGCGACCACCGCCGCGCAAAAGCTGGCGGACGCGAAAGTGAACGCCGTGATCGGCCACGAGACGTCCGGTACGACGATCCCGGCCGCGAAGATCTACAACGACGCGGGCATTCCGCAGATCTCGCCGTCGGCCACGAATCCGAAGTACACGCAGCTGGGCTACAACACGGCATTCCGCGTCGTCGCGAACGACATCCAGCTGGGCCGCGCGCTGGGCCGCTACGCCGTCAAGACGATGGGCGCGAAGCGCATCGCCGTCATCGACGACCGCACCGCGTACGGCCAGGGCCTCGTCACGGAATTCTCGAACAGCCTGCGCCAGCAGGGCGTGACCCCGGTCGCGCGCGAATTCACGAACGACAAGGCGACGGACTTCGCCGCCATCCTGACGCGCATCCGCGCCAGCAACCCGGACCTCGTGTTCTTCGGCGGCATGAATGCGGTCGCGGGCCCGATGCTGCGCCAGATGAAGCAGCTGGGCATCAACGCGAAGATGATGGGCGGCGACGGCATCTGCTCGGACGCCATGCAGCCGTTGTCGGGCAATACGATGACGGATGGCCAGGTCGTGTGTGCGGAAGCGGGCGGCGTGGAAGAGAAGGGCAAGGCCGGCATGGACAAGTTCCGCGCCGACTATAGAAAGCGCTACGGTATCGACGTGCAGATCATCGCGCCGTATTCGTACGACGCCGTGCTGGCCATCGCTTCCGCGATGGACAAGGCCGGCTCCAGCGCGCCGGCCAAATACCTGCCCGAGCTGGCCAAGGTCCGCTATCCCGGCGTCACCGGCACCATCGCGTTCGACGCGCACGGCGACATCCGCGACGGCGTGCTGACCTTGTACACGTTCAAGGGCGGCCACCGCACGCCGATCGGCGTCACGAAATAACGTCGCCCGGCGCGGGTGCGCGCATCAACTCGTCCAGGACCTGGCGGGTGGCCTGCAGCACCTGCTCGGACACGGCCGGGTTGCCCTTGGCGGCGCCACGCGCGACGGCGAGCGTCCCGATCAGCGTGGACACGACGGCCATCGCGCGGGCGAGGGCGTCGCAGCCGGGATCGTTCTGCGCGATCTGGCGTTCGAACGCGCGCACCATCACCATGTAGCCCTCGGCGAAGCGGGCGCTGATCGCCTTGTCCTGGCGCCCGATCTCGCTGGCCGACGCCGCCATCGCGCAGCGGTTGCCGAAGTCGTCGCGCGATTCGAGCGACAGGTAGCGGTCGAGGAAGCGCGCCAGGTCGGGCATGCCGTCCATCGTGCTCGAATACATGCGCGAATTCGCCTGGTCGAGGCCATACGACAGCGCTTCCAGCGCCAGTTCTTCCTTCGAACGGAAGTGGGCGTACAGGGCACCGTGCGTGAGGCCGGCTTCCTTGCTGATCTCCGCGACGCCGACGCCGTCGATGCCGCGTTCGCGGAACAGTTTGCTCGCCGCGCGGATCAATGCGGCGCGGTTGTCCGCGGCCTTCTCTTTGCTGATTCTCATGCTGTGCTCGTGATGCCGAAAGCGCGCCGGTTTGGCGGGACAGCGCATTGCCGGGTGGTGGAATTATGATTGTGGCTGCGAGTATAGCGCTTCGCGTACGGTGCTGCGCGTAGCAGAATTGTTGACATTGGCACGGGCTGGGAGAACGCACCATCCTGGTGAAGGGGGTACGATGTTACATTACGTTCGCCACGTTCAGGCGGGCGGGCCGGCCGCGCGAATGCTGTTATCCTGCGCCTGTCCGTTCAACCACCGTCATGGAGACCCGCGGCGATGCCCGCCGAACCGCGCCCCGATGCCCCGTTCTACGTCGTCCTGAATGCCGGCTCCGGCCGGGCCGAGACCGACCTGCGCTGTACGACGATCCGCGACGTGCTGGGCGCGGCGGGACGCGCCTGCGAACTGGAGGTCGTGCACGATGCGGCCCGGCTCGAGGATGCGGCCCGCGAGATGGCCGGACGGGCGGCGCGCGACGGTGCCGTCCTGGTCGCGGCCGGCGGCGACGGCACGCTCAACACGGTCGCGCATGCGGCGGTCGCGCACGGCTGCGTGTTCGGCGTGCTGCCGCAAGGGACCTTCAATTATTTCGGCCGTACGCACGGGATTCCGGAAGACCTGGCCGATGCCGTGCACGCGCTGCTGCACGCGCGCGTACGGCCCGTCCAGATCGGGCTCCTGAACGACCGCATCTTCCTCGTGAACGCGAGCGTCGGCCTGTATCCGCACCTGCTGGAAGCGCGCGAGCACGACAAGCGCCAGTACGGCCGCTCGCGCGTCGTGGCCCTGCTGTCCGCCGTCAAGACGGCGCTGCGCGGCTACCGCAGCCTGCGCATCACGCTCGAGCTGGACGGCCGGACGCGCCACCTGCGCACCCCCACGCTCTTCGTCGGCAACAACCGCCTGCAGATGGAACAGGTGGGGATGCACCCGTTCGACGATGCGCTCGACGAGGGCCGGCTGGTGGCGATCGCGCCGCGCCCGGTCGGGCGGTGGGGGATGCTGGGCCTGCTCGTGCGCGGCGCGCTCGGCCGGCTGGGCGAGACGGACGACGTCGAGGCGTTCGCGTTCCGCCGGATGACGGTGCGCGCGCCCCTGCTGTCGGCGCGGCGCCGGCTCAAGACGGCGACGGATGGGGAAGTGAGCCGGATGAGGTTGCCGCTGCGGTTCGAGGCGCTGGAGGGGCGGTTGCTGCTGCTGGTGCCGGATGCGGCAAGGGAGGATGGGCTGATGACCCGTGATTCCCGCGCACGCGGGAATCCATACTTCGTCGGCTGAAGATGCTCGGCATGGTGGCAACGACGGTCAGTTTTCCGTCGCCCCAACCAGCCACGCTTCGAGCGCATCCAGCGGCATCGGCCGCGCCATCAGGTAGCCCTGCACCTCGTCGCAGTCGGCGGCGCGCAGGAAGTCCAGCACCTCGGCCGTCTCGACGCCTTCCGCCACGACGGACAGCTTGAGCGCATGGGCCATGTCGACGAATGCCTTGACGAAGTCGAAGGCGCTGATGCGGCCGTCCTCCTGCAGCACGAACGACCGGTCCAGCTTGAGGACGTCGATATGGAAGCGGCGCAGGTAGGCGAGGCCGGAATAGCCGGTGCCGAAGTCGTCGACGGCCAGCTTCACGCCCAGCGCGCGCAGCTCGTCGAGCATGGCGGCCGTGCGCGTCAGGTCCTCGATCAGGGCGCTCTCCGTCAACTCCACTTCGAGGCAATCGGGGCTCAAGCCGGTCTCCGCCAGCACGGTGCGCACGTCGTCGACGAACCCCGGCTGCGCCAGCTGGCGCGCCGACACGTTCACCGAGACGCGGATGGCGCGGCCGTGGCGGGCGATCAGGCGGCGCGTCTGGCGGCACGCCTCGTTCAGCACCCAGCGGCCGATCGGCAGGATCAGGCCCGTCTCCTCGGCGATGGCGATGAACTCGCCCGGCGACACGCGCCCCAGGTCGGCGCTGTTCCAGCGGATCAGCGCCTCGATCCCGACGACGTGCATGGTGCGCAGGTCGATGCGGGGCTGGTAGTGCAGCTCGAATTCGTCGCGCGCCAGCGCCGGACGCAGCGCCATCTCGAGCGCCATGCGCGCCTGCGCCGCGAGCGTCATTTCCGGTTCGAAGAAGCGATAGCGGTTGCGGCCCGCGCGCTTGGCGCCGTACATGGCCGTGTCGGCCGTCTGGAACAGCAGCTCCCTCGTCCCGGCGTCGTGCGGGAACATGCTGATGCCGATCGAACCGCCGGCCGTCACTTCCTGGCCGCCCACGCGCACCGGCAGCGCGAGCGCGTCGAGCAGCTTGGCCGCGATCACCTCGGCGTCGGGCGCACCCGCGCATTCGGCCGCCACGACGAATTCGTCGCCGCCCAGGCGCGCGATCACGTCGCCCGGCCGCATCACCTTGCGCAGCCGCGCCGCTACCTCGCACAGCAGCGCGTCGCCCAGCTCGTGGCCGAACGAATCGTTCACTTCCTTGAAGCGGTCGAGGTCGAGGAACATGACGGCGACCGCGCGGCCGTGCGGGCACGCGTCGAGCATGCGCTGGACGCGTTCCTGCAGCAGCGCGCGGTTGGGCAGGCCCGTGAGCGTGTCGTGCGTGGCCAGTTCGCGCAGGCGGCTTTCGGCCTGCTTGCGGCCCGTGATGTCGCTCATCAGGCCCGTCACCGATTGCACGTTGCCGGCCGGGTCGCGCCGCACGCTGCCGTTGAACAGCACGTGCACGGACCCGCCCTGCGCGTGGCGCAGCACCGCTTCGACACCCTGCACGGGCGTGTCCGCGCCGTGCGCCGCGAGGCTGTGCCACGGGAATGCGACGAACAGGTCGTCGAGCGTGCGCCCGAGCAGCGCGGCGCGCGCCTGGCCCGACAGCGCGCACAGGGCCGGGTTGACGTCGAGGACGCGGCCGTCCGCGCCGGCGAGCACGTAGCCGGCCGGCGTCATTTCGATGACCTCGCGGAAGCGCTGTTCGCTGGCACGCAGCTGGCGCTCCGCTTCCTCGCGCTCCGTCAGGTCGCGGATGATGGCCTGGAAGTATTCCTCGCCGCCGTCCTCGAAGCGCGAGACCTGCACCTCGGCCGGGAAGCTGGTCCCGTCCTTGCGCCGCTTGGCCATGCGCAGCAGGTGCGTCTGGCCGGCGCGCAGGCTGTCGAGCATGCCGGCCGTGTAGGCGTGGTGGCCGTCGATGTCGTTCACGGACAGGGCGCTGAATTCGGCTTCCGTATAGCCGAAGCGGGCGCACGCGCGGCCGTTGGCGGCGACGATGCGCAGGTCGCTGTCGGCGATCACGATGCTGTCGCCGGCCTGCTGGAACAGGTTGCGGAACCGCTGCTCGCTCTTGCGCACGGCGTCCGCCGCGTGGCGCTTGGCCGTGATGTCGTGGAAGTACACGGACAGGCCGTCGGACGTCGGATAGATGCGCGCCTCGACCCAGGCCGCGGAGGGCGCCCAGTACACTTCGTAGAAGCACGGTTCGCCGGTGCTCATCGCGCGCCGGTAGTAGTCGAGGTTTTCCGTGCCTTCGAGCGCCGGCGCGATGTCGAGCAGGTGCCGCCCGATGTTGGGTTCGACGTCCACGCCGATGAAGGCGCCGGCCTTGCGGTTGGCGTAGATGATGCGCCAGTCGCGGTCGATCGCGAAGAAGGCGTCGCCGATACTTTCCAGCATGGCGTTCATGCGCTCGCGCGAACGCTTCAGCTCCTCGCGCGCGGCGCGGTGCGCCGTCACGTCGCGTGCGGTCGCGTACACGAGGCGCGCCCGCGCGGACCAGCGCGCGGACAGCGACAGGTAGATGATGTCCCCGTCCTTGCGGCGCCAGCGCAGCTCGCGCTCGCGGCACGGACGGCCGGCCAGGACTTCGGCCGCGAGCGTGTCGAGCGCCGCGCGCTCGGCCGGATGCAGCAGTTCGCGTACGGGACGTCCGGCCAGTTCCGCCGGCGCATAGCCGAGGATATCGCCGGCGGCCGCGTTGGCGCGCACGATGCGCCCCGAGGCGTCGAGCACGACCATCAGTTCGAAGGCGAGGTCGATATGTGCGATGTAGTCGGCGGCAGAGGCGGGCAGGGCCGGCGCGTTCATGATGGAGTTCCAGTCAGACCGGGGAGGATGCGAGAGGGTGCCGGCGCTCGGGCGCGGACAGGAGATTGTATCATTCCATAGGGCAACTTTCCTCTGGAATGACGCGTAAACACAACATCATGGCGTGGCCCGCCGCTCGGACGGGCCGGTGATGGGTTACAGCGATTCGTCCGTATCCAGGTCGTCCGGCGTCAGCCGGTTCCGGCCCGACCGGCTGCCCTGGCCGCCGCTCTGCATGTTGCCGCCGCCCCGGCCTTGCAGCGAAGCGTCGCCCGTAGAGTCGTCGCCCGGGCCGCTGCCGAGGTCGGACCGGGACTGGTTCCCCCGGTCGAGGTTGCCGCTTTGCTGGCTGCCCCGGTCGCCCCGCTGGGCATTGTCGCCCGGCCCGCTGGCCAGGTCGGAGTTCTGCTGGTTGCCCTGGCTGCGCTGGCTGGCCTGGCTGCGGCGCGAGCGGCCCTGTGCCGGCGTGCCGCCCGGCTGGCCGCCGGCCGATTGCAGGTTGCCCGCATCGCCGAGGTCGGGCGTGCCGACGCCGCCGTCGCGGCCGGCGTCGTTCAGGTTGCCCGTCGTGCCCGTCTTGCCGGCACTGCTCGTGCCCACACCGCTCAGCTCGTCGTAGTTCCGGCCTTTCATGCCCTTGCCCTTGTACTCCTGATTGCTCGGCATAATCGTCTCCTTGATCGATACGTGAGCTGCCATGGTAGGCCGCCTGTCGGGGCCGACAATCGGAGGAGGCGTCAGGCGATTGTAGGAGCTGTCGGACATGCTCATCGGTACAAAACCTCGTCGCGAATGGGGAACGATTGCATGTCAAACATTGACAAAATATTCAATCCGTGGCGCAATCCATGGTCGGCCCGCAGTGTGGCCAGCATTTACGAAAAAAACAATGAGCAGAAGCAGTACAGGTAAGGTAAGGGGAACGGGGCGGACTACGCTGGAAGAGGTGGCGGCGCACGCGGGCGTATCGACGATGACGGCGTCGCGCGCCCTCAGTCAGCCCCAACTGGTGTCCGAAGCAACGCGGACCAAGGTCGAGCAGGCGGTGGCGGAACTGGGTTACGTGCCCAACCGCGCCGCGCGGGCCCTCGCATCGGCGCAGTCGCGCGTGATCGTGGCGCTCGTGCCGTCGCTGTCGAACGTCGTGTTCACGGCCGTCCTGGACGGCATCCACGACGCCATCGAACATGGGCAATACCAGCTCCTGATCGGCAATACGCGCTATTCGGATGCCGAGGAAGAAAAGCTGCTGCGCACGTATCTGCAAT
Source organism: uncultured Massilia sp. (assembly GCA_966212555.1). Taxonomy (GTDB): domain Bacteria; phylum Pseudomonadota; class Gammaproteobacteria; order Burkholderiales; family Burkholderiaceae_D; genus Telluria. The sequence continues at coordinate 9,413 of CBIHRX010000061.1, read as the reverse complement.
CGAATCCGGACGGCATCCTGCTGTCCGGCCTCACGCACAGCCCCCAGGTCGAGCGGATGCTGGCCGGATCGCGCATGCCCGTCGTGTCGATGATGGACCTGGCCGAAGACCCGGGCGAACTGTCGGTCGGCTTTTCGCAGCACGACGCGGGCAACGCCATCACGCGCCACCTGATCGAGCGCGGCTACAAGCGCATCGCCTTCGTGGGCGCGCAGCTGGACGAGCGGACCTTGCGCCGCGCGGACGGCTACCGGCAGGCGATGCAGGCGGCCGGCCTGGCCGACCCGACGCTGGAAATCATGGTCTCGGACCCGTCCACGATCGCCCTCGGCGCCGAACTCATGCGCCAGGCCCTGGACACGTTGCCGGATTGCGATGCCGTGTTCTTCTGCAACGACGACCTTGCGCATGGCGCCATCTATTATTGCCAGCGCCACGACATCCGCGTGCCGCAGGATGTCGCCATCGCCGGCTTCAACGACCTGCCGGCGTCAGCCTGGATGGTGCCGTCGCTGACCACCATCGATACGCCGCGGTACCGCATCGGGTACGAGGCGGCGTCGCTCCTGCTGGATGTGATCGGCGGGAAGGAGCCGCGCGAACGGCGCATCGACCTGGGCTTTACCTTGCGCGAGCGGGAAAGCACCTGATCCGCGTGCGATCCGGCAGGCGTGGCGACGACATGGGCGCTCGGGCGAAAAGGTCATCTTGCTTGTCATTGGCAAGTTCGATGCTCGACTGTAGCAATATAACTGCTACAATCACGAACGTTGCTTAGGTTGCGCACGCCTGGCCGGATTCATTGGTTTTCACCGGTTTAATGCGGACACAGAAAAAAATCATCCGGTTGAGCTTTACATTTTCCGTGGAAACGTTACACTGTAGGTATTGCTTGTTAGCGCTATCAGATTGGCGCGAACGAGCGGTGCGGGTGCGCGGGGGGCTGCGCACTCTTCAAATATCTCCTCTTAAGGACTGGTCGCTTGACGCTGCCGGTCCTATTTTTTTGGCTGTGTTCGCTTGATTCGGCGATCGACCACCTCGTGATCGACGTGGATACGCTTTCGATCATTCTCGATACAAATCGTTACATATCGCCGTGTTTTGTTACGCGTCGATGCTGGCCACGTACACCTGCACTGGTTAATCTCCTTGAGTCACCTCAAAAGATTTCCACAAATGCACTCGAAACTGTCCTTCCTCGCCATGCCCGCCGCCCCGACGCCGAAAGTGTTGAAGGCTTTCCGCGAGGACGCAGGGTGGAGCGAGGTGGGCGACGCGGCCCTGAACGGCGCGTTCGCACCCGGCAGCCGCGTGCAGTGGGCCGCGGTCCTGGCCGGCAAGAAGACGATCGGCATCGTGCGCCTGGAACTGGCGCCGCCGCAGTTCTGCTACCTGTCCGAGCTGGTGATCCTCGGCGAGTACCGCGGGCGCGGCGTGGGGGAGTGGTTCATGGAGCAGATCGAACGATTCTGCCTCGCGCGCGGGATCGATCGCGTCGTCCTGCAGCCGAACGACGATTCCCGCGGCTTCTACGACAAGCTGCGTTACGGGCCCGACCCGGTGGCGGCGGGCTTCCTCAAGAAAGACCTCAATCCGCTGCGGCGCAAGCCGGCGTTGCCGTTCGCGCGCAGCGCCCCGGGCGTGCGCCCGGGGTGATCCCGGCCGTCAGGGCACCGTCACCTCGACGCGATACGTGCGGCCGGCTTCGATGCCGCCGATGCGGGCTTCCGGCAGCGTCTTCCCGTCGCAGGCGACCGTCGTCCGTTCGACCGGTCCGCGCGTCACGCTGACGTCGAACATGGCCCCGCGGAACGCGCGGCGGATACGCATCGACGGCCAGTGCGACGGCAGTTGCGGGTTCACGACGAGGCCCGCCGCATCGCCCTTCAGGCCGCACAAACCTTCCACGATGGAACGATAGACCCACGACACGGTGCCCGTGTTGAACAGCTGGCTCGAACGGCCGGCCGTGCGCGGGTATTCCTTCCACGCGCCGCGGTAGTAATTCGGAATGAACACGGGAAGCTGCCCGCGCCGCAGGTAGTCGTCCTCGCCCGGTCCCGGAATCATCTTGCGCAGCGCGTCCCACGCGCGGTCCGGCTGCGCGATCGTGTACAGGCTGTAGATGTAGAACACGGACGCGTGGTTGTACACGGCGCCGTTCTCCGCCGAACCCGGGTGCTTTTGCGTGACGCGGCCCACGTACTCGCGCATCGCGGAATAGGGCGGTGCGAACATCTGCACGCCGTACGGGGTGTCGAGCTGGCCGTCGATCTCGGCCAGCATCGTCGCGCGCTGCTTCTCGTCCGGGGCGCCGCTGAGGAATGCCCAGCTTTGCGGATTCAGGTAGATGCGGCCTTCCTTGTCGGCGCGCACCCCGAAGACGACGTCGTCGTCCGTGATGCCGCGGGCGTACCAGGCGCCGTCCCACAGGTGCAGGTTGGCGGCCGTGTTCATGTCCAGCGCGCCGGCGCGGAAGTGGTCCGTACGCCAGTCGTCGCCGCGCGCCGCGCATACGTCGGCCCACAGGTTCAGCGCATACGCGGCGGCCACCGTCAGCCAGCCGGACACGCCGCGGCCCTTGTACCCGACCATGTTCATCGGATCGCACCAGTCGCCCTGTTCGATGTAGGAGAGTCCGCGGTGGTCGCGCTTGTGCAGCAGCCAGTCCATCGCCATCGAGATGCGTTCGTAGGCGGTGAGCGCCATGCCGTCGTGGCCCGCGACCTGTTCGTCGAGGATGGCGTAGTCGCCCGTCTCGTCGAGGTAGGCCTGCAGGCAGACGGGCAGCCACACGCAGTGGTCCGTGTGCGGCACCTGGTTGATGTACTTGAGTTCCGCCCCTTCGAACAACAGGATCCCGTCCGGCATCGACCCGTTCGTTCCCTGCTGCGACAGCGCGTGCAGGAATGCGGCGCGCGCGACGGCCGGCTTGATGAACGCCATGCCCATGTTGTCCTGCAGGTAGTTGCGGGTCTGCGGATCCGTGGAGAGGCGGTTGACGTCGCCGTGGTAGAACACCTGGCGCGCCAGCCAGCGGTTCACGAAATTGTCGAATTCCGCGTCGGGCGTCTCGACCTGCACGCAGCCCGCGCCCTGGTCCGCGTAGGCCGCATAGTCGCGCGCGGCGGCCGCGAACTGCTCGCCGCCGAGGTAGCGCTGGCGCATCGCCGCGATCTCGGCATCGTCGCGCGCTGGGCCGAACAGGAAGCGGCGCACGACCGGCGCGTCGGCAGCGAGATCGAGGCGATACTGCACTACGGCGACCGGCGTCTCGTAGCGGGCATCGCCACCGGCTAGGCGTTCGCCGCGCAGCGCATCCGGCGCATGCAGGCCGCCTTCGCCTTCGAACTGGCCCTGGTTCGCGTCCCACGCATCCGGCGCGGTCTCGCACAGGAAGTACGTCTTGTCCTTGAAATCCTTGTTCTTGAAATAGTCCTGCAGCTTCTGGTACGGCGTCACGCCGGACGCGACGATGCCGCCGAAGTCCGCGCGGTACTCGGCCGACTGGTTCATCCACGACATGTAGCCGATCGTGAAATAGGGATAGACGCTGACCTTGCGCGGCCGGCCGCTCACGTTCGTCACGGCGAGGGTCCACAGCTCGGCCACGTCGTCGACCGGCAGCGCGACACGGAGGTCGATGCGGATGCCCAGCTTTTCCACGGTCCACGCGATGTCGTCGCGGCCGACGGAGAACACGAACCGGTCGGGCGCGGCGCGCACGGGTTCGTGCGGGGCCGAGAAGATCTCGCCCGTCTCCTCGTCCTTCACGTAGAAGAAGCGGCCCGGGTGGTGCGCGTAATAGGCCTGCTCCGGCTGCATGAAGGTCTTCGCCTCGAGGTTCGGCGCGTGCGAATACTTGGCCGGCTCCGGCTGCATGAACTGGGCGGTGGCGTAGCCGCGGCACGTCACCTGGATCATCATCCGGCGGTTCCACAGGAAGCCGCCGGCGTTCGGCATGGCGGTCGGGCTCGCGAGTTCGTAGCGCGCGCCGTTCTCGGTCGGTTGCAGCATGGTGTTTCCTTGTCGTTGTTATTGGGCGGCTGATTTGCGCGCGGCCAGGTCGTCCTGGATTTGCGCCAGCTGCCTGGCATTCAGGTTGTAGAAGCACATCACGGCGACGGCGGCGACGGCGAACGCCGCCGGGATGAAGGACATGAGCCACACGATCCCTTCGCGCGACCCGCTGGCCTGCACGGCGTTGGGCACGTAGCCGAGCGCCGTGAACACGGACCCGATCACGGCGACGGCGACCGCGGTCCCCAGTTTTTGTGAGAACGTGGCGGCGGCGAACGTCATCGCGGTGGCGCGCCGGCCCGTGCGCCATTCGTTGTAATCGGCCGTGTCGGCATACATCGAGAACGCCAGCGGCGACTTCGGCCCCAGCACGAGACCGAGCCCGCCCTGCAGCACGAACATCAGCCACACCTGGTCGGCCGGCACGATGTAGAACGCGGCCGACAGCACGGCGGTTGCGCTCATCAGCACGATCATGAGGGTCTTCTTGTCGATGAAGCGCGTGAGCAGCGGCGTGAGCGCGGCGCCGATCGCGGCCGTCACCATATAGGTCGGCACGAACGTGCGCATCAGGTCCGGACGCGCGACGACGTATTTGAAGTAATAGGCGGCGCTGGCGGTGCGCAGGGTGATCGTCACCATGATGATCAGCGCGAGGAAGAAGAGGACCATCCACGGCCGGTTTCCGGCCAGGTCGCGCACGTCGCGCCACACCGCGTTTTTCTGCCCCGGCGGTGGCGCGATGCGTTCGCGCGTATTGAAAAACGTGAGCACGAACAGCAGCGACGCGGCGACGCCCCACAGCAGCATCGTCAGCTGCCAGCCGCGCTGGTCGTTGCCGGCGCCCAGCCAGCGAACGAGGTCGGGCGTCGCGGCCGTCACGAGGGTGCTGCCGGCAAAAGCGAAGATGAAACGCAGGCCGTTGATGGTCGAGCGCTGTTGCGGATCGGCCGACATCACGCCGGACAGGGCGTTGTACGGGATGTTCACGCAGGTGTAGCACACCATCATGAGGAGGTAGGTGCCGTAGGCCCACGCGAGCTTCGCGTCGCCGTCCAGGCCGGGCGTCGTGTAGGTGAGGACGGCGGCGCCGGCGAGCGGCACGCACATCCACACGAGCCATGGGCGGAACTTGCCGAAGCGGGTGTCCGTGCGGTCGGCGGCGGCGCCGATCATCGGGTCGGTGAACGCGTTGATGATCTTAATGGTCGACATCATCGTGGCGGCCGCGGCGGCCGAGATCCCGAAGGTGTCGGTGTAGAAGATCAGCAGGAAGGTGGCGACGTTGGTCCAATAAAAATTGAAACCCATGTCGGCGATGCCGTACGCCAGCTTTTCGCGCCAGGGCAGGGGCGCCGCGGCCGCGGACGCCGGGCTGCCTTCCGCGGCGGCCTGGGGCAGGGCGGCCGTCATCGGACTGCTCCGCCGGGATGAAAGAATGCGGCCATCTGCGTCTCCGGTAGGTGTATTGATAGCGCTAACAGCGGCGAGTATGCCGCTGCCGTGGAATCGTGTCAACCGCCTGTTGCAGGGGCCGCTCCCACGATCAGTCGCCCGGGTACGTCACGCCGGTCTGCGCGCGGATCTCGTCCAGCACGCCCATCAGGTGCAAGGTCTGCTCGTGCGTGATGGCCGGGCTTTCGATCAGGCCCTCGCTCCAGCAGCGCTGCGCCTCGATCGCCTCGTGCACGTAGCCGTTGCCGAGATACGGCGTCGGGATGACGCGTGCCGGTTCGTCGGCCAGCATCAGGGTGAGGGTGGGCGGACGGTGGAACGGCGCGTCCAGGCGCAGCTGGCCGTGGCGGCCCGACAGCGTGAGGAGGCCCGGCGTGCGCGCCTTCAGCGAGCAGGCGCACGTGGACAGCGCGCCGCCCGCGTGGCGCAGGGTGAACACGGTCTGCAGGTCGACGCCCGTCGGCCCCAGTTCCGCCTGGGCGCGCACCGTTTCCACCGCGCCGAGCAGGTAGGAAGTGATCGACAACGGATAGATGCCGACGTCGAGCAGCGCGCCGCCGCCGAGGGCCGGGTTGAACAGGCGCGCCTCCGGGCCGCCCGCGGCGACGAAGCCGAAATCGGCGCTCGCCTGCGACACTTCGCCCAGCACGCCGGACGCGAGGATGCGTTTGACTTCTTCAAGCGCGGGCATGAAGCGCGTCCACATGGCTTCCATCAGGAACACGCGGCGGCTGCGCGCGAGCGCGACGACCTGCTCGGCCTGGGCGCGGTTCAGCGCGAACGGCTTTTCGCACAGCACGCCCTTGCCGCCCGCGAGCATCGCCAGCGCATTTTCCGCGTGCATGGCGTGCGGCGTGCCGATGTAGACGAGGTCGACGTCGTCGCAGGCGGCCAGGCTGTCGTAGCCGGCCAGGCGCAGGGGAATATGAAATTCGTCGGCGAATGCGGAAGCCGTCGCGCGATCGCGCGAGGCGACGGCGGCGATTTCGGCGCCGGGCGTGTCGCGCAGGGCCGTCGCGAAATCGCGGGCGATCCTGCCGGTGCCGAGGATCCCCCAGCGTACGTTGTTCGTCATGTGTACTCCATCGAAGAGAGGCGTCAAGGCCGGGGCCGGCCATTCTGGAGGATGGCCGAAAAGTGGGCTACCTGTCTATCTTGACAGGTCTTTGATAACATTTTGTTATCGATGATTGCGCTATACTGCATTGTGGTCCCTCATCGACTGGAAAGGAAAGCCATGGCTGCACAGTCTCCGCGCGCGGATGCGAGCGCATGGTGCCGGCCCCTGTTCGAAGGGACGCAACTGTCCATGCTGGTGTGCGATCCCGTGTCGCAGGAAATCCTCGACGTCAACGAGGCGACGCTGGTCCTGCTCGGCCATACCCGCGACACGTTGCTGGGCATGCACCTGCCCGACCTGTATGCTCGCGACGCGGACGACGGCAACGACCTGCGCCCGGACACCTGCCACCTGCATTCGCACGTGCGCCACATCGCCGGCGCGCACGGCGGGATCCGCCACGCCATCCTGCAGCGCTGCGCCATCGAATACGGCGGGCGCGACGCCGTGCTCGTCGTCCTGCAGGACGTCACGCGCCACGTCGAGGCCGAAGTCCAGCTGCGCGACACCCAGAACGAACTGCTGCGCGCGCAGTCGCTCGCGCTGATCGGCAACTGGATCTGGGATGCGGCCAGCGATTCGCACGTGACGTCGTCGCCCGAGGGCTACCGCATCATGGGCTTCCGGCCGGACGAAACGCCCGTCTCGACGGCGGAAATCTATGCCCGCATCCACCCGGACGACCGGCCCATGGCCGAACGCGCGCGCGAACGGGCGCTGCTCGACCCCGATTACAAGTACGACATCGAGTTCCGCCTGATCCGGCCGGACGGCGAGGTGCGCTGGCTGCATTCCGTCGCCGAGGTCCGGCGCGACGCGCTGGGACGCGTCGTCAAGATGCTGGGCCTCGTGCAGGACGTCACGGAGCGCCGCCGCGCCGAGGAAAACGTGCGCCGGCTCGCGTATTACGACACCGTGACGGGCCTGCCGAACATGAACCTGTTCGAGAACGAGGTCGACGACCGGCTGCTCCAGCTGCGCCGCGGCGCGGGGCGGGGGCGCGGTCCGGCACGGCTGGCCTGCCTGATCGTCGACCTCGTGCGCTTCCGCGACGTCAACTACGCGCTCACGCACCTGTACGGCGACGTGCTGCTCGCGCTCGTCGCGGACCGCCTCGCGGCCGTCGTCGGCCAGGCGGGCGTCGTGGCGCGCTGCGACGCCCGCTTCCCGATCGTGCTCGACGGCGCGGACGAGGAAGAAGCGCGGCGCTGGGCCCAGCACATCCACCGCGCGCTGGAGGCGCCGTTCGCGGTCGCCGGCATTTCGTACGAGATCGGCGCGCGCGTCGGCATCGCGCTCGCGCCGCTGCAAGGCCTCGATTACCACACGCTGCTGCGCAAGGCGGATATCGCGCTGTACCAGGCCGCGCACCTGGCGCGCAACGTCGCGGTCTACGCGGCCGAGGACGACCCGCACACGCCCGACCGCCTGTCGCTGATCGGCGACTTCCGCGCGGCCATCGACGCGGGCCAGATCCAGCTGTTCTGCCAGCCGAAGGTGACGATGGACGGCCGCGAGGTCGTGGGCGCCGAAGCCCTCGTGCGCTGGGTCCATCCGGACAAGGGCTGCATCGGTCCGGAGACGTTCATGCCGTTGATCGAGTCCACGGACCTGATCCACGTGCTCACGCAGCACATGCTGGCCAGCGCCGTCGCCCAGAGCGAGGCGTGGCGCGCGCAAGGCGTGCGCCTGCCCATCGCCGTGAACCTGTCGGCGCGCGACATCGCCGCGCTGTCGCTGTCCGAACACCTGCGCGAGCTGCTGGAGCACCACGGCTCGTGCGCGGGGCTGATCGGGCTGGAAATGACGGAGAGCAGCCTGATGCAGAACCCGGCCGAGAGCATCGCCGAGCTGGAACGGCTGTCGGCGATGGGCTTCCGGCTGTACATCGACGACTTCGGCACGGGTTACTCGTCGCTGAGCTACCTGAGCCGGCTGCCCGTGGACGTGATCAAGATCGACCACGGCTTCACCATGCAGATGATCGAGGACCGGCGCGCGGCGTCCATCGTGAAATCCACCGTGCACCTGGCGCACGACCTCGGGATGAGCGTCGTCGCGGAAGGCGTCAGCAATGGGCGCATCTGGGACGCGCTGCAAGCCCTCGGCTGCGACGAGGCCCAGGGGTACTTCGTGGCCGCGCCCATGCCGGCCTCGATGCTCCTCGATTGGGCGCGCGCGTCGCCCTACCGCCTGCAGGACGAACCCGTGTGCGCTTGAAGCCGTTCAGGCGGCGCTGGCTGCGGCGTCGGGTTCCGGATCCGCCGAATGCACGGGCGCGGCCGTCAGCGGCAGGCGCAAGGTGAACGTACTGCCCCGGCCCGCGCCGCCGCTCGCGGCCGCCCCGCTGCCGCCGTGCAGCGCCGCCCGTTCGCGCACGAGGGCGAGGCCGAGACCGAGTCCGCCCTGGGCGCGGTCGATGCTCACGGGACCCTGCACGAGCGCCTCGAAGATCAGCGGCAAGGTGGCGGGTTCGATGCCGATGCCCGTGTCGCTCACCTCGAACACCGCCACGTCGTCCTCGGCGCGCCCGCGCACGGCGATCGCGCCGCCGGCCGGCGTGTACTTGATCGCGTTGTGCAGCAGGTTGTCGAACACCTGTTCCAGCCGCGTGGCGTCGCCGTCGACCCACAGCGCCGGCACGCCCACCGTCCACGCGTGCACGCCCGCGTCGACCACCTGGCGCGTGGCGCAGCAGTGCAGCAGCAGCGCGCCCGCGTCGAGGGGCGTCTTTTTCAATTCCACCTTGCCGGACAGGATGCGGCGCACGTCGAGCAGGTCGTCGACGATGCGGGTCAGGTGGCGCGTCTGGCGC
>CBIHRX010000060.1:0-25814 GCA_966212555.1 uncultured Massilia sp. | reverse complement strand
CCTTCCGGCGCGGCGTAGGGGAGGTAGAGCGCCGCGATCCTGACCTTCATCGTCACCCGGGCATCGCGCTGGGCGGCGGGCCGGATCTCGCCGTCGTAGAAATAAGGATCGTTCAGGCGCGGCCGCATGGACGGCGGCGGCATCGGAATGCTGTTGTTGCCGAGGATGAATTCGCCGGGCGGCGTGCTGACCATGTAGAACAGGCGGTCGTTGGGATCCGTCTCGAGCACTTCCTGCGCGGCGCGGGGGAAGTCGATCAGCAGGCCGTTCCCGATGGGTTTCACCCGCCGCGCGAGCGCCCGGGTGGCCTGGGACAGGGTCGCGTCCGCCGCCTGGTTGACGTAGCGGACGGCCAGCCGGTAGGTGGCGAAGCCGCCCGCGACCCAAAGTACGAGCTGGGGCAGCAGCACCCAGATGACGAGCTGGCGGCGCAGGGAGCGTGTGCGTGTTCCCCGTTCAGGCCGGTCGTCCATCGGCGCGCTCGACGGCCAGCAGGTAGCCGAGTCCACGGACGGTCCGGATCTCGAGGCCCGAGCCTTCCAGCTTGCGGCGCAGCCGGTGGATGTGGACTTCCGCCGTGTTGCCCGCGCCGACTTCGGTGCCGTCGCCGGCCCAGGCGGTCGCGATCTGGTCCTTGGTCACGACCTTGTCCGCATGGACCAGCAGCAGTTCGAGCAAGGTCGCTTCGCGCGGGCTGAGCTCGACGGGTTCGCCGTGGATGACGGCGCGCCGTGCCGCCCGGTCGAAATGGAGGCCGGACAGCGCGACGTCGCCGGGCGCGGCCGCCGACGTCCGGGCGCGCCGCAGGATCGCCCGCAGGCGCGCTTCCAGTTCCGGGAACTCGAACGGCTTCGTCATGTAATCGTCCGCGCCCGCGTTCAGGCCCTCCACGCGGCTGTCGAGCCGGTCGAGGGCCGTGAGGACCAGCACCGGCAGGTCGGGCCGGGTCGCGCGCAGGTTCTTCAGCACCGTCAGGCCGTCGACCATGGGCAGGCCGAGGTCGATGATGGCGATATCGAAGTTCTGCCGCGTGAGCAGGTATTCCGCCACCGGGCCATTGGGTGCATGCTCGACGGTAAAGCCCGCGGCATTCAGCTGCGCGGCCAATCCGTTTGCGAGGATGGGGTCGTCTTCGGCGAGTAAAAGTTGCATTCGTTAATATTAACGGATAAATGACTGCGTTACCATCCGGCCTCATGCCGGCTCGCTTCCCTGTGCCTGCGAGTCGCGCTAAGATGCACGCCATGAAAGTCTTCGCCACGGCAATCGCACTCGTTACCGCCTGCTGCGCCACCGCCGTGCACGCGGGCGAACTCGAGGTGCTGCACTTCTGGGACGTGGGCGACGACGCGCGGGCCGTCGACGTGCTGAAATCGACCTTGCGGCGCCAGGGGCATACCTGGAAGGATTTCGCCGTGGCCTCCGACGCGAACGGCTTTCCGCTCTTCTTGCTGCGGTCCCGCGTCCAGTCGGGCAATCCGCCGGCCGCCGCCCAGGTCAAGGCGCCCGTCATCCAGCAATGGGCGCGCGAAGGCGCCCTCGCCAACCTGGATGCCACGGCCCGCGCGGGTCAATGGGACGCCGTGCTGCCCCCGGTGGTCGGCGACGCCATGAAATACAAGGGCAGCTACGTCGCCGTGCCGGCCAATATCCACCGCATCAACTGGCTGTGGATTAACACGCGCATCCTGAAGCGGGCCAATGCCCAGGTGCCCGTGACGTGGGACGACTTCTTTGCCGCCGCCGACGCGATGAAACGGGCAGGGTACATCGCCGTCACGCACGGCGGGCAGCCCTGGCAGGATTTCCTCCTGTTCGAGAACGTGGCGCTCGGCGTGGGCGGCCCCGACTTCTACCGCAAGGCATTCGTGGCGCTCGATCCCGACACGCTGGCCGGCCCGCTCATGGAGCAGGCGTTGCAGACGTTCCGGCGCATCAAGCCCTACACCGACGCCGCGGCGATGGGGCGCGACTGGAGCGTGGCGGCGTCGCGTCTGGCGAACGGCGAGGCGGGCATGCATTTCATGGGCGACTGGGCCAAGCCCATCTTCCTGGCGGCGCAGCGCGACCGCAACCTGGACTTCGCCTGCGTGCCCGTGCCCGGGGCGACGAAGGCGTTCATCTATACCGTCGACTCGTTCGCCCTGTTCAAGGTTAACGGCCCCGCCAAGGTCAAGGCCCAGCAGGACTTCGCCGCCGACCTGCTGTCCCCCGGCGTGCAGGAGGAATTCAACCTCGTCAAAGGGTCGATCCCGGTGCGCCAGGGTGTCGATCTCGCCAGGTTCGACCGCTGCGCAAAGCAGTCGGCCGCCGCCTTCGATGCCGCCACGCGGGGCGGCACGCTCGTTCCGAGCATCTCGATGTCCTTGCCGCCCGCGGTCGAGGATGCGATGCGCGAAGCCGTCAGCGCCTATTGGCACGACGACCGCGTCACCGCCCGCGCGACGATGCAGCGCCTCGTCGCGGCCGCGCGCCGTCCTTAAGACCTCCGGTTTTAATCCCTCCTGTTGCCGCCCGGCCCGGCGCGTGAGAATTCGCGTGTATCCGTTCGCCCACACTGTTGAACATTGTCATTAATTAATTTGACTTGCTTGAATAAAGCTGCCTAAACTTAATTAATGCCAGATTAATTCCATCTGAATAATCGTTAACATTGTTACGTGGCAGCAGGGACGTATAACAAACCACGGATGGTTGTGGATAATCGAAAGGAGATGCAGTGAACCAGTTCAGGAAAACGGCAATTGCCGTCGGTGTTGCCCAGGTCGTGCTGAGCGCCAGCGGTGCGGCGTATGCGCAAACGACCCCCGCCGCCGACAGCGGCACCACGTCCGTCATCGTGGTGGGCCAGCGCGCGTCGCTGGAATCGGCGCAGAAACTCAAGCAGAACGCGGACGAGGTCGTCGATTCGATCGTCGCCGACGACATCGGCAAGCTGCCGGACCGTTCGGTCACCGAGGTGCTGCAGCGCGTGGTCGGCGTGACCATCGACCGCACCATGGCGAAGGGCGACCCGGAACACTATTCGGTGGAAGGTTCGGGCGTGATGGTCCGCGGCCTGAGCTACGTCCGTTCCGAGCTGAACGGCCGCGACTCGTTCTCGGCCAACGGCGGCCGCTCGCTGAACTTCGAAGACGTGCCGCCCGAGCTGATGGCCGGCATCGACGTTTACAAGAATCCGTCGGCCGAGCAGATCGAAGGCGGCATTTCCGGCCTGATCAACCTGCGTACCGCGATGCCGTTCGACTTCAAGGGCCGCAAGATGTCGGTCTCGGCGCAGGATACGTATTCCACGCTGAAGAAGGGCAAGCCGCAGCCGTCGTACTCGATAATGTTCTCGGACCGCTGGAAGACGCGGTTCGGCGAATTCGGCGCCCTGTTCGACCTGGCCACATCGCAGAGCGGCACCCGCACCGACGCCTTCCAGGTGTCGCCGTACTACCCGCGCACCGACGTCGTGCCCGGCCAGACCGTCTGGGTGCCGAACGCCGCGAGCTTCCGTTCGCTCGAGTTCGACCGCAAGCGCGACGGCGCCTATGCCGCGTTCCAGTGGAAGCCGAACAGCTCCGTCCAGTCCTCGCTCAGCTACTTCAAGTCGCGCTACAAGATGAAGTGGGACGAGCAGGCGATCTTCGGCCAGTCCAGCCCGTACAACCTGCAGGTCGCGAACGGCAAGTTCGATCCGAAGGGCGCCATGATCAGCGGCGTGCTCACCGATCCGGCCGACGGCGGCGTCAACTTCAACGACGACACCCGGACGTCGACGCGCAAGTCGGCCACGACCGACATCGCGTGGAACCTGCGCTGGCGCCTGAACAGCCAGTGGAGCGTCACGACCGACCTGCAGAAGGTGCGCGCCACCACCGGCAGTTTCGACTCGACGGTCGCGACCGGCCTGCAGATCCCGCAGATGGGCATGGACATGAGCGCGACGCCGGCCCGCCTGACGTTCGACGACGTCACGAAGGCGTACATGGCCAATGCGAACAATTACTACTGGGGCTTCACGATGGAGCACCAGGATGCGAGCGTCGCCAACGAGAAGGCCTGGAAGACCGACGTCAAGTACGAGTTCGACCACCCCGTGCTGCGCGACCTGCGGGTGGGCGTGCGCCTGACCGACCGCGATGCGACGACGATCAACTCCGTGCCGGGCTATAACTGGGCGGCGGTCACGCAGCCGTGGCAGGTCGGCCCGGTCGGTTCGTGGCAGCCGCTGAGCCAGCTGGCTTACCTGGGCGATCCGCGCTTCTCCGCCGGCACGCACCTGAACACGTTCCCGAATTTCTTCAACGGCAAGGCGTCGGTGCCGGCCGTCGTGTTCCCGAACACGTCGCTGGCCGACGGCTATCCGGGCACGTATGCGCAGCTGCACCAGTACTACAACGTGCTGTGCGCCGAGCGCAGCGGCCAGGCACCGGAAACCTGCGGCGCCTGGAAACCCGCGACGTTCGGCACCGACCCGTCGGGCACCAACGACCAGCAGGAGCGCAGCAAGGCGTTCTACACGCAGCTGCGCTTCGGCTTCGACGACCTGAAGTATCCGATCGACGGCAACATCGGCGTGCGCTACGTGAAGACGAACATGATCGCGCACGGCTACACGGTGTTCAGCTTCACCGCCCCGAACATCCCGGCCGGCGCCACGGTGACCGGCATGCCGATCCCGAACATCCCGAACTTCCAGCAGAAGCAGGACTTCGACAATTCGTACAGCAACGTACTGCCGACGCTGAACCTGCGCCTGAAGGCATCGGACAAGCTGCAATTCCGCTTCGCATACGGCAAGGCGATGGCGCGCCCGGACTTCTCGCAGCTGCAGGCTTATACGAACCTGTCGGAAGCGACCACGACGAGCACCAACACGGCGACCAACGTCGTCAACGTCAGCAACGTCAGCCTCACCGGCACGGGCAGCGGCAATCCGATGCTGCGTCCGACGATGGCCAAGCAGGCCGACGTAACGGCCGAGTGGTATTTCGCGCCGACGGGTTCGTTCACGGCCGCGCTGTTCCACAAGAAGCTCAGCGACGTCATCATCAACCAGAGCTACAACTTCGCGCTGCCGGACGTGAACGGCACGATGCACGACTTCGTGACGACGGGTCCGGTGAACGGCGCGAACGGCACGGCCAGGGGCATCGAACTGGCTTACCAACAGTACTTCGACATGCTGCCGGGCTGGCTGGCGGGCTTCGGCGTGCAGGCCAACTACACGTACGTGAAGAGCAGCCAGGACCTGTACCACCCGGTGTATCAGGCGTATTGCTCGGGCGGCAGCGGCGCGGACAACCTGAACCTGAACCTGAACGGTTGCGACGTGGACGGCAAGACCTTCGGCAACCTGCCGCTCAACGGCCTGTCGAAGAACTCGTACAACCTGGCGCTGCTGTTCGACCGCGGCCCGATCTCGGCGCGCGTGGCGTACAGCTGGCGTTCGAAGTCGCTGCAGGCGATCAATGCCAACGGCACGAACGGCGGCGACGGCACGGACACCAATCCGGACAGCGCCACGTTCGGCCAGCACAACGTGCAGTACGCGCTGCCGACGTGGTCCGACGCCTACGGCCAGGTCGACGCGTCGATTTTCTACAAGATCACCGAGAACCTGTCGTTCGGCCTCGAAGCGCAGAACCTGAACAACGCCATGTACAAGCAGTTGATGCAGCAGGGCGTCGGTTTCAAGGTCCGCGGCGCGTACGTGACCGGACCGCGCTATACGGCGCAGATGCGGTACTCGTTCTGACGCAAGGAACTTATCTCCTCTGCTGACGGCAGATGGTTTGGGCGGCTTCGGCCGCCCTTTTTTATTGGCCGATTACGTTCTTCATTACAAGTTCGGAATCCACTCGTATTTATGTTGACAGTGGAAAAGTGTGAGTATTAGACTGCGTTAAGGTTCATTAATTATATGCGCGCAGCGTTAATGTTCCTCTCGACAACAACGGAGACATCATGAAACGGAAAACGAACATCATCCTCCCGGCCGTGCTCGCGGCACTCCTCGCCGGCTGCAGCGGCGGCAACACGACGCCCGGCGCGACGGGCACCGCCGCGCCGGTCCTCGCCGCCACCGTCGGCTCGGCCACCAGCTGGACGAGCGTGAAGTGGGGCGGCGGCGGCTACGTCACCGGCCTGGTCTACCACCCGACCAATGCGGGCCTGCTGTACGCGCGCACCGACGTGGGCGGCGCCTACCGCTGGGATGCGACGACGTCGAAGTGGCTCCCCATCACCGACGGCATCGGCTGGGGCGGCGGCGAGGGCCAGTTCCACGGCGTGGAAAGCCTGGCCCTGGATCCGAACAACGACCAGCTCGTCTACATCATGACCGGCGACAGCGTGAACAACGACGTGCCCGGCCGCATCTACATCTCCGGCGACCGCGGCACCACCTGGACGCACTACGACCTGCCGTTCTCGATCGGCGGCAACGACGACGCCCGCGCCTATGGCGAACGCCTCGCGGTGGATCCGCAGAATCCGACCACCCTGATGTACGGCTCGCGCAAGTCCGGCATCTGGAAGAGCACGGATTCGGGCCATACCTGGAACCAGGTCACGGGGTTCTCGACCACGACGGTGACCAAGGGACCGAACCTGTACGGCGTCGAGCAGATCATTTTCGATACCCCACTCGTGCAGAAACAGAATTCGTCGCCGACCTGGATCATCTGGGCCACCGTCGCCTCCGATTACGCCCAGGCGGCGGGCCTGACCTCGACCCTGTACAAGTCCACCAACGGCGGTGCCACGTGGGCGCCGGTCGCGGTCCCGTCCAACGTGGCCGGCTACGATATTCCCCACGTCGTGAAAGCGGCCGACGGCAACTTCTACATGACGTTCCGCGCGCATCCCAATACGGCGGCGGGTGCCCAGGCCCAGGGCGCCGGCGGCCCCAGCTATCTCTACAAGTTCGGCGCCAGCAACGGCAATACCTGGACCCCGCTCAAGAGCGACGCCAACGTCGGCTTCGCCGGGCTGTCCGTGTCCGGCACCGGCCCGACGACCCGCATCGCGCTGGGCGTGACCGGGTGGGCCGACTCCAGCCAGCTCATCCAGCTGTCCGACAACGACGGCCTCGCCTGGCACGAAGCGGAAGCCAACATGCCGCATACCGGCATCGGCGCGGGCGACTGTGCAGGCTGGGTCGAGGGCGTCGCGATCGATCCCGCCAACCGCGACCACATCATGCACATCCACGGCGGCGGCATCTGCGAAACGACGAACGCCTCGTCCGCCACGCCCACCTGGAGTCCGAAGGTCAACAACCTCGAGGAGACGGTCACGCTGTCCCTCGTGACGGCGCCGGCCGGCGCGTCGTACAAGTTCATCAACAGCGCGGGCGACGTCGGCACCTGGGCGCAGACCGACCTCGCGACGCGGCCGACGCGCGGCCCCATGAACTGGTGGAGCAGCGGTAACGCGGCCGACATGGCGTGGTCCGACCCGACCTACATCGCCGCGTCCGGCGTCGACAACAAGAACGGCCACACCGTCAAGGCGTTCTGGTCCGGCGACGCCGGCAACAGCTGGAACCCGTTCGGCTCGCTGCCCACCGGCGCCGCGGCCAGCGACAGCCATGTGCAGAGCATCGCCGTCACGTCCCGCAACAACGTGATCTGGGCACCGCCCGATTCGGTGCCGTCGTACAGCACGAACAGCGGCGCAAGCTGGACCGCGACCAACCTGCCGGCGTTCGGCGCCGTCTGGAACGGCTTCCAGCGCGGCTATCGCGTGGCCGCGGACCGCAAGAATCCAAGCAAGGTCTATGCGTTCGATTCCGGCGGTGCGCCGTGGAGCGGGCAGCCGGGCAAGGTCTACATCTCGTACGATGGCGGCCATAACTTCGGGCTGAGCGGGATGTGGGGCGCCGCGAACATGGCGCCGAACTCCTGGCGCGACACGTCGATGGTCGTCAACCCGAACGCCGAGGGCGACATCTGGGTGACCGACGGCAATGCCCTGTACCACTCGGTGAACTCGGGCTGGAACTGGGTGCAGGTCGGCGCCTTCGCGCCCGCCAACGGCACGATGGGCGCCACGAAGGTCGCCCTGGGCAAGGCACTGGCGGGGTCGTCGTACTCGGCGGCGATCTACGTCGAAGGCACGCTGAACGGGCAGTGGGGCATCTTCCACTCCGACGACGGCGGCGCCACGTGGGCGCGCTTCAACGACGACGCCCACCAGTTCGGCGATTCCGGCGTGATGGCGGGCGACTGGAACACCTACGGCCGCCTGTACGTGAATGGCGCCGCCCGCGGCCTCATCTACAGCAACTGAGCAATATGACCTTGAGGTAACCCAAGACCGCTGCGGATCCGAAAGGACCCGCAGCGGTTTTGTCGTTCATTTCCTGTTACGTCCCCTGTAACCGTGAGTTGTGTTGACAATGGAAAAATGCGAGCATTAAACTCTTTAATGTTTGTTAATTAAAACTATATGCACATTAATGTGTTCCGATCGGGGATGTCCAGGAGAGCCAGACAGTTGTCACGATAACAGCACCGGCGCACGCATGCCGGAGCAGCCAGGGCGGCGGGGCTACGACCCAAGCCAATCCATAGAGGAGATCCCATGTATCGGAAGCACAGCATCATCATCTCGGCGGCGCTCGCGGCACTGGTCGCCGTCTGCAGCGGCGTCGACCGCACCGCCGGCCCGTCGGCCACGGCGCAAGCCCCCGTCGTCGCCGCCACCGTCGGCTCGGCCACGAGCTACACGAGCGTGAAGTGGGGCGGCGGCGGCTACGTCACCGGCCTGATCTACCATCCGACCAGCTACAACGTCATGTACGCCCGCACCGACGTCGGCGGCGCCTACCGCTGGAACGGCGGCGGCTCGTGGACGCCCATCACCGACGGCATCGGGTTCGGCGGGGGCGACGGTGCCTACCACGGCGTCGAAAGCATTGCCGTCGATCCGGCCAACGACAACAAGGTCTATCTGGTCACGGGCATCACGTCGCACGACTGGCAAGGCACCCCGATCAACGGCCGCATCTATGTCTCGGGCGACCGCGGTGCCAGCTGGACGCATTACGACCTGCCGTTCCCGGTGGGCGGCAACGAGAATGCCCGCGCCATCGGCGAACGCCTGAAGGCCGACCCCACCAACCCGTCGACGCTGTTCTACGCCTCGCGCACGGCCGGCCTGTGGAAGAGCACGAACTCGGGCCAGACCTGGACCCAGACCGGATTGTCGAGCAAGGTGCTGTCGGCCAGCGAGATCCAGGGGCTGGGTAGTTCTCCGGTGGGTGTCGAGCAGATCATGTTCGACAACTCGAACGTGGGCGGCGGGGCGACGACGTGGATCATGTACGCCGCCATCGCGCCGGACTATGTGCAGAAGGCCGGCCTGACCTCGACCCTGTACAAGTCCGTCAACGGCGGCGCCTCGTGGACGCCGGTGCCGGTGCCGTCCAGCGTGTCCGGCTACTACGTCCCGCACATGGTGCGCACCAGCGACGGCAATTACTACGTGGTGTTCAACAAGAACGCCGGGCAGGGCGCCGGCGGTCCCGGCTACCTCTACCGGTTCGGCGGCGTGAGCTTCAACGAGTCCTGGACCCAGCTCGCCACCACCACGCAGGGCGGCTACGGCGGCGTGTCCGTCTACGGCACCGGCTCGACGGCCCGCATCGCGCTGGCCGTGACCGGTACCTGGAGCGCCGGCCAGCCGGTCGTCCAACTGTCCGACAATGGCGGCGCCCCCGGCTCCTGGCGCGAAATCGCGGACGGCATGACGCATTGGGGCGGCGGGTACAGGGGCTGGGTGGACGACATCGAAATCGATCCGACCAACAAGGATCACATCCTGCACATCCACGGCGGCGGCGTCTGGGAAACCTGGAACGCGTCGGCGACGAGCCCGAGCTGGGACGCTCCGGTCAACAACCTCGAGGAAACCGCAACCCTCGCGCTCGTCACGCCGCCGGCCGGCGCGTCGTACAAGTTCGTCAACAGCGCGGGCGATATCGGCAACTGGGTCCAGACGGACCTCGCGGCGACGCCGACCAGGACGCCCAACAGCGCCTGGGGCAATGGCGACGCCGCCGACGTGTTGTGGTCCGATCCGAACTACATCGTCGCTGCCGGCATCATCTCCGGCTCGCCCACGGTCGCCTACGGCGCCTGGTCCGGCGACAGCGGCAATTCGTGGTCGAACTTCGCATCGCTCCCCGCCGGCGCCTCCACCAACTTCGCCGATACGGTGAGCATCGTGACGACGTCGCGCAACAACATCGTCTGGGCGCCCGCCAGCTCGATCCCGTCCTGGACCACGAACAATGGTGCGAGCTGGACCCAGGTCAGCGGCCTGCCCACGCCCAACGGCGGCCTGAATAACGCCTATCGCCTCGTCGTCGACCGCCAGAGCCCGAACAGGGTCTACGCCTTCGATGGTGGCGGCGCGTGGTGGAACAGCACGACGGGCAAGGTCTACCTCTCGACCGACGGCGGCCATTCGTTCGCGCTGGTCCAGGGTTCGGTCGCGGCGAACTTCGCCCCCAACGATTTCGGGATCACGACGATGGTTGGCAATCCGAATGCCTCGGGCGACCTCTGGGTGGCCGACGGCAACGCCGTGTACCACTCGACCAACTCGGGCGCGAGCTGGACCAAGCTCTCCGGCTTCGCGACGGTCCCCGCCAATGGCTCGACGGGGGCGCTGCAGGGCGCCGCCCGGATCGCGCTGGGCAAGGCGCAGGCAGGCTCGTCGTACTCGGCCGCGGTCTACGTCGTGGGCACGCGGGGCGGCGTGTGGGGCATCTGGCACTCCGACGATGGTGGCGCAACGTGGGCGCGCTTCAACGATGACGCCCACCAGTACGCCGGCATCGGCGTGATCGCGGCTGACTGGAACACGTACGGTCGCATCTATTTCAGTGGAACCGGACGCGGCCTGATCTACACCAACTGAGTCGCGCGTCCCTGACGCGTGCGGGCACCGCTGCGCCACTGGAGACGGGTCGCGGCGGTACTCCGTTAAACGTCAAGATCATCCTTTTCGAGGAAACACCATGAACCGGAAGTACAACTTCATCATCCCGGCGCTGCTTGCGGCGCTGCTTGCAGGCTGCAGCGGCGGCAGCACGACCCCGGGCGCGTCGGGCAGCGCGCCCGTCCTCGCCGCCACGACCGGCTCCGCCACCACCTACACGAGCGTGAAGTGGGGCGGCGGCGGCTACGTCACGGGCCTGGTCTACCATCCGACCACCGCCAACGTCCTGTACGCGCGCACCGACATCGGCGGCGCCTATCGCTGGAACCCGGCGACGTCGGCGTGGACGCCGATCACCGACGGTATCGGGTTCAATGGCGGCGAGAGCCGGTTCCACGGCATCGAAAGCATCGCGCTCGATCCGAACAACGACCAGCTCGTCTACATGGTCACCGGCATGTACACGTTCGAAGGCAACGGCCGCATTTACGTGTCCAACGACCGCGGCACCACGTGGACGCATTACGACCTGCCGTTCCCGGTCGGGGGCAACAATCCCGCCCGCGCGATCGGCGAACGCCTGGCGGTCGACCCCAATAATCCGTCGACCCTGTTCTACGGCTCGCGCACGGCCGGCCTGTGGAAGAGTACCGACGCCGGCCGCACCTGGGCCCAGGTCACGTCGCTGTCGACCCTGCAATTGACGAACGACCAGGTCAATACGATGGGCGGCTGGGTGACGGGCGTCGAATCGCTCACGTTCGACACGTCGACCAGCGGCACCGGCACGCCGACCCCGACGCTGTATGCCGCCATCGCCAAGGACTACGCCAACGCGGCCGGCCTGGCCTCGACCCTGTACCAGTCCCTTGACGGCGGTGCGACGTGGGCGCCGGTGACGGTCCCGTCGGCCGTGTCCGGCTACTACATCCCCCACACGGTACGCGCCGCCGACGGCACGATCTACGTCGCGTTCAGCGCGGGCGCCGGTCCGGGTGTCGCCGGCCCCGGCTACCTCTACAAATACAGCGGCGGCACGTGGACCCTGCTCGCCAGTAATGCCAACGCCGGCTACGGCGGCCTGTCCGTGTACGGCAGCGGCCCGACGGCCCGCATCGTGCTGGGCGTCTCCAATACCTGGGGCTCCGGCCAGATCGTCCAGCTGTCCGACGACGGCGGCACCACCTGGCGCGAAATCGAGCAGGGCATGCCGCATACGCCGGCCGGCACCTCCGACTGGGGCTGGGTGGACGACATCGAGATCGATCCGTCCAACCGCGACCACATCTCGCACGTCCATGGCGGCGGCATCGTGGAAACGAAGAACGCGTCGGCGGCCACGCCGGGCTGGAACGGCGTCGTCACCAATCTCGAGGAGACCGCGACCCAGTCCCTCGTTACGCCGCCGGCCGGCGCGTCGTACAAGTTCGTCAACAGCGCCGGCGACATCGGCACGTGGCTGCAGACGGATCTCGCGGCGGCGCCGACCAGGGGGCCTTCCGCCACCTGGAGCAACGGCAACTACGCCGACGTGCTGTGGTCCGATCCCACGTTCATCGTCGGCGCCGGCGTCCAGAACGCGTCCTCCACCGCCTTCGGCTTCTGGTCCGGCGATGGCGGCAACACGTGGTCGAACTTCGCGAAGCTGCCGGCCGGCGCGTCCGCCAACAAGGGCAGCACGGGCAGCATCGTGGCCACGTCGCGCAGCAACGTGGTCTGGGCGCCCGCCAACTCGGTGCCGTCCTATTCGACGAACAACGGCTCGCGCTGGACGTCGACCAATTTGCCGGCGCTGGCCAGCCTCGGTTGGGATCGCGGCTACCGCCTGGTGGCCGACCGGAAGAATCCGGGCAAGGTCTATGCGTACGATTCGGGCGGTGCGTTCTGGGGCACGCCGGGCAAGGTCTACGTGTCGACGAATGGCGGCCATACGTTCGCGCTGAGCCAGGGCTCGGTGGCGGCCAACCTGGCCCCCAACGCGTACTGGATCACGTCCATGGTGGTGAATCCGAACGCCGAGGGCGACCTCTGGCTGGCCGACGGCAACGCCGTGTACCACTCGCTGGATTCGGGCGCCACCTGGACGAGGCTGAACGGCTTCGCGTCGGTGCCGGCCAGCGGATCGACGGCCCAGCTGCCGGGCGCCAGCGCGATCGCACTGGGCAAGGCGCAGGCCGGATCCCCGTACTCGGCCGCGATCTACGTCGTGGGCGCGATGAACGGCGTGTGGGGCATCTGGCACTCCGACGACGGCGGTGCGACCTGGTCGCGTTACAACGATGACGCGCACCAGTACGGCGGCATCGGCGCGATCGCGGCCGACTGGAACACCTACGGACGCATCTACTTCAGCGGCACCGGCCGTGGCCTGATCTATACCAACTAAGCAGTATCGGCCGCCGCGGCACCGGCCGCGGCGGTTTTTTTGCATCGAGAACGACGACGACATGAAACCCACTTTCTTCCTGCTGACCCTCGCCGCCGCCTGCGCGCCGGCCCACGCGGCCGACCTTGGCCTCGCCCGCATCTTTTCCGACCACGCCGTGCTGCAGCGCGACCAGCCCATTGCCGTGTGGGGCACGGCCGGCGCGGGCGGCAAGGTCACGGTGACGCTGGGCAGCCGCACGGCGAGCGGCACTGCCGACGCGCACGGCAAGTGGAAGATCCGGTTGCCGCCGCAGCCCGCCGGCGGGCCGTACGCGCTGACGGCGAGCGCGGCCGGGCAGACGGTCAGCCGCGCCGACATCCTCGTCGGCGACGTCTACCTGTGCTCGGGCCAGTCGAACATGGAATTCGCCCAGCGCGCGTCGACGAATGCCATCGGCGCCACCTATACTGCGCAGAACGACAACCTGCGCTACCTGAACGTCCCGCGCCACAGCGCGATGGCGCCGCAGGACGACCTTCTCGCGCCGGCCGCTTGGACGCGCATGACGGCGGACACCATCGGCGACGCGTCGGCCGTCTGCTACTACATGGCCCGCGCGCTGCAGGCGAACTACAAGGTGCCGGTCGGCTTCATCCAGGCCAGCTGGGGCGGCAGCACCGTCCAGGGCTGGATCGGGGCCGAGTCGCTGCGCACGTTCGGCGACTACAAGACCGGCGTCGACCTCGTGGCGCAATACGGCAAGGATCCGGCCGCCGCGATGCGCATCCAGGACGCGCGCACGGAAGCATGGTGGCGCGCGCACGATCCGGCCACGGCTGCGCAGCGCGCCTGGGTCGCACCTAGCTTCGACGACAGCGCCTGGCCCGCGGTGACGCCGGCGGGATCGTGGAAGGACGGCGGCGCCGCCGGCTTCAAGGATTTCGACGGCGTGGCGTGGTACCGCACGGCCGTCACGCTGACGGAGGCGCAGGCGAAGGCGGCGAACGCGCTGCACCTGGGCCCCGTCGACACGTACGACACCACCTGGGTCAACGGCCAGCGCGTGGGCGGCGCCGGGCTGGCCTGGCTGGGGCGCGACTACGCCGTGCCGGCGGGGATCTTCAAACCGGGCCGCAACGTGATCGTCATGCGCGTGCTGGGCGGCGGAGGGCTGACGGGCGCGCCGGCCAACCGCACCATCGGCCTGGGCGACGGCCAGGCGATCCCGCTGCCGGCCGCGTGGAAGGTCCGGCGCGGCAGCGCCTTGACGGGTCTCGGCGTGCCGCCGGCACCGTGGGACATGCTGACGAGTTACACCACGCTGTACAACGGCATGATCGCGCCGCTGGTCGGCTACAAGTTCAAGCTGGCGGCGTGGTACCAGGGCGAGGCGAATGCCGACCGGAATGCGGGCAATCCCGGCGGACCGCAGGAATACCGCACCCTGCTGCCGATGCTGATGCGCGACTGGCGCCAGCGCTTCGGCCAGCCGGACCTGCCGTTCCTCGTCGTGCAGCTGACGTCGTACGGCTCGACGATGACGGCGCCGGGCGACTCCAGCTGGGCCGAACTGCGCGCCGTGCAGGCCGACACCGTCGCGCACGACCCGCACGCGGGGCTGGCGGTCACGCTCGACGTGGGCGACCGCTTCGACATCCACCCGACCCAGAAGACGGTCGTCGGCGAGCGCCTCGCGCGCGCCGCCCGCGTCGTCGCCTACGGCGAGAAGGCCGCACCGGGCAGCCCGACGGCCGTCGCGGCCGCGCGGAGCGGCAGCGACGTCATCGTGACGTTCAAGGACACGGGCGGCGGCCTCAAGACGTATTCGGCCGACCGCGCCATCGGCTTCGAAGTGTGCGCGGGCACGGCATGCCGCTACGCCGACGCGCGGGTGGCCGGCGATACGGTGGTGCTGCCCGGCGCGGCCACGGCCGGCGTCACGCGCGTGCGCTACGCGTGGGCCGATGCGCCGTTCGTGAACCTGTTCGGCGGCGACGGGCTGCCGGCCGCGCCGTTCCGGCTTGACGTTCCCTGACCTCGTGCGCTGATCACATCTGCCGGAACACGTGCGCGAACAACGGGCTGACGCGCAGCTTGTCGGTCCGGCTGCGCAGGTGCAGCGTCAGCTTGCCGGCGTCGTCGCGGCTGGCGCTCGTCACGTGCCGCATGTTGACGATGGCGCCGCGGCTGATCTGGCGGAACTGGTCCGGGTCCAGCTGGGGCAGCAGGTCCTTCAAACTGAGGCGGATCAGCGCGTCGCCATCGCCGCTCGCCACGTTCACGTATTTGTCGAGCGCCTGGAAATAGGCCACGTCCTGCACGGGAATCATGCGGACGATGTTGCCGACGGCCGCGCGGATCACGGTCAGGCGCTCGGCCGGCGCGCCGGCCGCGGGCAGCAGGGCGCGCATCTGCTCGACGAGCTGCGCGAGGCCGTCGTCGGTGGGGCTGTCCCGCACCGTGAGCGCCTTGAGACGCTCGACGGTGCGCGCCAGGCGCGCGTCGCTCACCGGCTTCATCACGTAGTCGACAGCGGCCTGCTCGAAGGCCTGCACCGCGTAATCGTCGTACGCCGTCACGAACACGATATGCGGGAACGGGCGCGCACCTTCCCAGCGCTCGGCCAGTTCCTGCGCCGCCTCCAGGCCCGTCTGGCCCGGCATCTTGATGTCCAGGAACAGGATGTCCGGCTGCAGTTCCAGCGCCTGCTGGACGGCGGCGATGCCGTGCGGCGCCGTGCCCGCGATGTCGAGTTCGGGCCACAGGCGGCGCAGGGTGGCGGCGAGCGTGGCGGCGAGGATCGGTTCGTCCTCGGCGATCAGGGCGCGGATGGGCGGCGTCGTGTTCATGCGGTCTCCAGGGGAAGGGTCAGGCGGGCCAGCACGCCGTGCGGCTGGGCGGGAATCAGGGTCAGAGCGGCGCGTGCGCCGTACAGCACCTGCAGGCGTTCGCGGGTCGTCGTCACGCCGACGCCCGTGCCCTTGGCCGTGGCCTGCGTGTCGTCCAGGCCGAGGCCCGTGTCGCTGACGCAGATCTCGAGCAGGCCGGCGCGCGCGCTCGCCTCCACGGTCACGGTGCCGCCTTCGATCTTCGGCTCGAGGCCGTGGATGATGGCGTTCTCCACGAGCGGCTGCAGCAGCATCGCGGGGAGCCGCGCGCCGCGCAGTTCGGCGGGCAGGATGCAGCGGTACGCGAGGCGCGGCCCCATGCGCACGGCCATCAGGCCGAGATAGGCTTCGGCCGCCTCGAATTCCTGGGCCAGCGTCGTCGTCTCGGCGCGGGTGGCGGACAGGGTGGCGCGCAGGTACTGGATCAGGTGGTCCAGCATCCGGCTGGCCTGCTGCGGGTCGATGGCGATCAGGCCCTGCAGATTCGCCAGCGTGTTGAACAGCATGTGCGGCTCGATCTGGGCCTGCAGCAGCCGCAGTTGTGCCTGCAGGGCCTGGCGTTCGATCGTCTCGGCGCGCGCCCTGGCCTCGGTCCGTTCCAGCTTGATGCGCTCGACCCGTTCGCGGTTCACGATCAGCAGGGCCATCGTGCCGATGCCCAGCAGCGTGAACAGGATCATGCCGCGCTGGCCGCGGTCGTTCGGGTAGTCGTGCAGGTCGGGCCAGCCGGTGCCGAGGATCAGGCCGCCGATCACGATGCCGCAGTAATGCGCGAACGGCGCGGTCGCGACGAACAGCACGAGGCTGGGCACCATCCAGCGCCGGCGCCGGGCCGGATCGTCCAGCACCGTCAGGCGCACGCCGTCGAGGATCGCGAGGGCGATGACGCCGATGGTAATCGAGTACACCATCTGGTCGTACAACTCCCAGGTCTTGCCGTTGACCAGCGTGATCAGCACGGCGGCGACCGCGCAGACGATGATGGTCAGTCCGAGGTCGTCGGCCAGGCGGCGCAGTTTCGGCCGGCACGGGCTTGAATGCAGCAGGAAGTGGGCGAGGGTGGTCATGGTTTTGACTGTCTGCTGAGGCTTTACGGTTGCCGGCATTGTGCCGCCGCGCCGGGACGGCGGCAACCCGGCTGCGACGAAACCGCCTCGGCGTCGACCGAAACGGGGCATAATTCGACCGAAACCACTCCCGACCCGTCACGACATGGAATTCCAGTTCCTCGGCACCTCGTCCGGCACCCCGAGCAAGACCCGTAACGTGAGCGGCCTCGCGCTGCGCGGCCCGGGCGGCGGCTGGTCGCTCGTCGACTGCGGCGAAGGCACGCAGCACCGCATCCTGCACACGTCCCTGTCGCTGCACGACCTGCGCGCCGTCTTCGTCACGCACCTGCACGGCGACCATTGCTACGGCCTGCCCGGCCTGCTGGCCAGCGCCGGCATGGCGAACCGCACGGCGCCGCTGGCCCTCGTCGGCCCGCCGCCGCTCCGCACCTTCGTCGACGGCGTGATGGCGACGAGCGAACTGGGTCTGCCGTATCCCCTCGAGTTCATCGCCATCGACGACCTGGCCGGCACGCCCATCCTGCCCGACCTGGCCGTCGATGCGATCCCGCTGTCGCACCGGATGCCGTCCTGGGCCTACCGCTTCACGGAGCGCACGGTGGAGCGCAAGCTGGACGTCGTCCGCCTGCGCGCGGCCGGCGTCGCGCCGGGGCCGGCCTGGGGCGAACTGCAGCAGGGCCGCGACGCCGTGCTGGACGACGGCCGCGTGCTGCGTGCGGCCGACTGGCTGCTGGCGCCGCGCAGGGCGCGCACCGTCATCGTCGGCGGCGACAACGATACGCCGGACCTGCTGCTGGAGGCGGCGCGCACGGCCGAGGTGCTGATCCACGAGGCGACGTACACGGAAGAGGTGCTGCTGAAGGTGGGGCCGGGGCCGATGCACAGTTCCGCGCTGCGGGTGGCGCGGATGGCGGCCGAGGCCCGGTTGCCGAACCTCGTGCTGACGCATTTCAGTCCCCGCTACCAGGACGTGGAAGGGCCGCTGTCGATGGCAGCGGTGGAGGCGGAGGCGCGCACGGCCTACGACGGGAACCTGTTCCTGGCGCGGGATTTCGACCGGTACGTGCTGGACCGGGAAGGCGGATTGACGGCAGCGATGCCGCGGCCAACTTAGCGAAATATTGCCTCGTTGCTAAAGTGCATGGGCGCTGTTATGCTCAGCAATATTTGTTGCTGTCCATGTCATTAATGCTTTCGCTAGACCATGAAACGTAAGCCAGCATCTCGCCTGCATGTTCGTGCAGTCGTGGCCGTCGTCCTGTGCGCCGTGTCCGGCGTCGCGGCCTGTGCCCCGGCCGTACGCGCCAACCAATACCTGTGGGCGCAGTTTTCGGCTGCCGAGCGCCTGTCGCTGATGAAGAAATATCCCGACCTGGAACTGGTGCCGACCGATGCGGTCGGAACGATCCAGTCGGCGCAGGCGGCCGACCGCTCGACGGCGGCCACGCACGGCGGCGCGGCGCTCGGCAGCGCCGTCGGCCAGGCGGCTTACATCGACCACGCGTTCAAGGGCAGGGGATCCAGCTACTCGGCACTCACGCAGGTCGGCGCTGCCCTCGTGGGTGCAGCCGTCGGTTCCGCGCTTGATTCACCGGGCCAGCGCAAATTCCTGCTCAGCTATGGCGTGCGGACTGCCGACGGCGAAGTCCGTGAAGTCAGGGTGGAATCCGCCGACGAGATCACGCGCCCCGTCGGGCAGTGCGTCTTCCTGGCGGACCTCGCGCTGGCGCCGCCCAGCCTCTGCGTCACCGACAAGACGCAGTTCCTGCAGCACCTGATTGCGCTGGAGGGCGCCGCCCAGGGGCCGGATGCGGGTGCAGCGGACAGCAAGCCCGTCTCGTGCAGGTTGCCGAACGTCGGGCTCATGACACTCGAACCGGCGACGTGCCGGCAACTTCAAGGATCGATCGAAAAATGATGATGCGACAGGTGTTGGGCGCGGCGTGCGCGCTGGTGTTCGTTGCGGGGTGCAGCACCCCCACGATCAAGGGCGACAGCCTGCAGAATCAGAAGCAGCTCTCGTTTCCCAAGGCCGGCACGCAGTCGACGGCAACGGTCGGCAGCGTCGCCGCCCTGTACTCGAACTATCAGAGCCGGACCATGTACCAGCTCGAACAGCCTTTCCACCTGAAGCTCCTCTTTGCGCACCGGATCGAGGTGCCGGCGGACGAACAGTTGTTCCAGGCGGAACTGGAGGGTGAAACCGTCTATTGCACGGTTGGCCGGGCGTACCACGATATGTTGGCCGGCCCCATGTCGCCCGCCTGCTTCAAAGTCACCTCGCCGGGGAAATTCGGTGCGGTGAAGTGGCTGCCCGGTGCAGTCTGGGGTACGAAAGAGATCTCGCCCGAGATCGGTTTTACTTCCCGCGAAATACAGGCGCAGGGCCAGTCCACGCCGCTGAAACGGGAGCTCGTATACGACGGAAATGGGGGCGGCACGCTCATGTTCACCGAGCGGATCTACGAGAAATCGCTGCAGACGCCGTCGCGCATCAAGCCACTCATGGCGAGCGTCACGACGGTGCCGGCAAAGATCAACCTCGATGGCATGGACATCAACGTGATCCGCGTCGACGGCAAATCGTTGACCTTCGAAGTGATCACCCCCTGGCAGTGACGTTGACCGGGGCGCTCAGTCGACGTATTTGAGACCCGCCTTCGCCAGCGGCTCGCGCATCGCATACATGTCGAGCCCCAGCACGCCGGACGCCAGCTTCGCGCGCTTCTCGCCTTCCAGGGCCTCGCGCCGTTCCGCCACGTCCGCGACGCGCGCGGCGTCCGCCGCCGGCACGACGACGACGCCGTCGTCGTCGGCCACGACCACGTCGCCCGGATGCACGAGCGCGCCCGCGCAGATCACGGGGACGTTGACGGAACCGAGCGTCGCCTTGATGCAGCCCTTCGCGCTGACCGCGCGGCTCCACACGGGGAAGCCCATCTCCTTCAGCACGCGCACGTCGCGCACGCCGGCGTCGATGACGAGCGCCCTGGCCCCGCGCGCCATGAAGCTCGTCGCGAGCAGGTCGCCGAAATAGCCGTCCGTGCATTCGGCCGTGATGCTTGCCACGACGATGTCGCCCGGCTGGATCTGTTCCGCGGCCACGTGCAGCATCCAGTTGTCGCCCGGGTGCAGCAGCACGGTGACGGCCGTGCCGGACACCTGCTGGTCCGGGAAGATCGGGCGCATGTAGGGTTTCAGCAGGCCCACGCGGCCCATCGCTTCGTGCACGGTCGCGCTGCCAAGCGTGCCGAGCCGCTCGGTGGCGGTACGTTCCGCGCGCTCGATGGTGCGCTTCACGATGCCCAGTTGGTTCATCAGCGGGGTGGTCATTGTTTACAATCCTTTCTGTGTCAGGGCGGCGTCCAGGCGCGGGAACACGCGGCGCGCATTGCCTTCGAAGATCCGGAAACGGTCGTCATCCGTGAGCGCCGCGGCCTGGATGTAGCGCTTCGTGTCGTCGTAGTAGTGGCCCGTTTCCGGGTCGATGCCGCGCACGGCGCCGATCATCTCGGACGCGAACAGCACGTTGTCGACCGGGATGACCTTCGTGAGCAGGTCGATGCCGGGCTGGTGGTACACGCAGGTATCGAAGAAGATGTTGTTCAGCAGGTGGTCCCGCAGCAGCGGCTTCTTCATCTCCTGTGCCAGGCCGCGGAACCGGCCCCAGTGGTAAGGCACGGCGCCGCCGCCGTGCGGGATCAGGAATTTCAGCGTGGGGAAATCCTTGAACAGGTCGCTCGTCAGGCATTGCATGAACGCCGTCGTATCCGCATTCAGGTAGTGCGCGCCCGTCGTGTGGAAGCACGGGTTGCAGCTCGTCGACACGTGGATCATCGCCGGGATGTCGTACTCGACCATCTTTTCGTAGATCGGATACCAGTGACGATCGGACAGCGGCGGCGCCGTCCAGCGGCCGCCCGACGGGTCCGGGTTCAGGTTGATGCCGACGAAGCCATACTCGTTCACGCAGCGTTCCAGCTCGGGGATGCACGTCTTCGGATCGACGCCGGGCGACTGCGGCAGCATCGCGGCGCCGATGAAGTGATCGGGGAACAGCTGCGACACGCGGTAGCACAACTCGTTGCAGATGGCAGCCCACGTGGCGCTCGTCCCGAAGTCGCCGATGTGGTGCGCCATGAAGCTGGCGCGCGGCGAAAAGATCGTCAGGTCCGAGCCGCGCTCCTTCATCAGGCGCAGCTGGTTCTGCTCGATCGATGCGCGCAGCTCGTCGTCGGAGATGCGCAGGTCGGAGACGCGGGGGCCCAGTTCGGGCGTGTCCAGGTTCGCGACCTGCGCGTTGCGCCAGTCTTCCAGCGCTTGCGGCGCCGTCGTGTAATGGCCGTGGCAGTCGATGACCAGGGGCTTGCGCGTCATGTCAGTTTCCTCTCCAGATGTCTTCGGATATCAATACGTCGCCGCGCATGATGGGGCGGGCGGTGCGCAGCAGGGCCGCGCGAACGACCTGCTGCGGGTGGTCCTCGTCGAGTGCCAGCTCGACGGAAAATTCGCCGGTCGGATGCTCGACCGATACGGTTTTCGCGAGGCCGGGAGCCACGCTGGCGCTGCCCTGCGTGACCGATCCTTCCAGCACGCACGCGGTGGCCACCGTGACGGCGGCCAGCACGCCGATCGCTTCGTGGCACACGTGCGGGATGAAGCAGCGCGTCGTCACGCTGCCGCCCGCGCGCGGGGGCGCGACGAGGCACATCTTCGGGTAGCTCTTGCCTGTCACGTCGCCGAGGCCCATCGGCGGGCCTGCGGCCAGGCGCAGCGCTTCCAGCTTCGCCTTCAGCGCCTCGTCGGCATTCAGCTCGGCCACGCCTTCGTAACCGGTGACGCCCAGGTCCGCGGCGCGCACGAGCACCATCGGCATGCCGTTGTCGATCAGCGTGACGTCGATGCCGGCGACGTGGTCGAGCGCGCGACCCGTCGGCAGCAGCGCCGGGCACACGGAACCGGCCGTGTCGAGAAAATCGATCGTGATCGGCGCGGCCGTGCCGGGCACGCCGTCGATGCGGGCGTCGCCCGTGTAGCGGAGTGTTGCGCCGGGTGTCTGCACGGTGACGTCGCACCGCATGCCCGTGTTCAGCGTGAGCACGCGCGCCGTCGTCGTGCCGTCCGCGATGGGGAGCAGGCCGCGCTCCAGCGCAAACGGCAGCACGGCCGCGAGCATGTTGCCGCAGTTGGGCGTGACGTCCACCGTGTCGCGGTCCGGCTGCAGCTGGGCGAACAGGAAGTCGAGGTCCACGCCCGGCGTGGTGCTCCTGCGGACGATGCCGGCCTTGCTCGTCAGCGGGTGCGCGCCGCCCAGGCCGTCGATCTGGCGCCTGTCGGGCGACCCCATGGCCGCCAGCAGCACCTGGTCGCGCAGCAGCGGGTCGGCCGGCAGCTCGTGTTCGAGAAAGAAGGGACCGCGCGACGTCCCGCCGCGCATCAGCATGCAGGGCACCGGCGTCAGGTCCGAGTTGCGTTCGTGGGTCATGGATCTCTCTCCTTGTCTGCCCACAGTATCGGCGCCGGGCCTGTCGGCTTGGTTGCTTTGTCGGGGGTGATCTGTTCTAATTTGCTTATTTGTTGTCATTGTCAACGGTTTCCCATGCCCCTCGTCAGCCTGCGTCACCTGCATGCCTTCACGGCCGTCGCCGCCGCCGGCGGCATCCGCCGCTCCTCGGAAAACCTGTACCGCGCATCGTCGGCCGTCGCCCGGTCCGTCGCCGCGCTGGAGCAGAGCCTGGACGCCCAACTGTTCGAAAGGAAGGGCAGGGGGATGCTGCTGACGGCCGCGGGCGAGGTCGTGCGACTGCGCGCGGACCGCATCGGGGCGGAGCTGCGCGACGTGCGCGACGATGCCCAGCGCCTGCGCGGCGGCGCCAAGGTCGGGGGCATCGAGGCGCTGCTGAACGAGCGCCGCCTGGAAGCGGCCGCGCTGCTCGCGGAGGTGCACTACATGCCGGGCGTGGCGCGCACGATGGGCACGTCGCAGTCGGCCGTCAGCCAGGCCGTGGCGCGGCTGGAGGATGCGCTGGGCCAGCCGCTGTTCCTGCGCACGGCGCACGGCATGGTGCCGACGGATGCGGGGCGGCGCTGGATCGAGCGCTTCGAACGCGTGCTGGCCGAGCTGCGCCACATCCCGGCGGACATCGCGGCGCTGAACGGCGTGGTGGAGGGCGTGGTGACGGTGGGCGCCTTGCCGCTGGCCCGCTCGCAACTGCTGCCGCAGGCGATCGCGCAGGCGCTCGCGCAGCATCCGCGCCTGCGCGTGCGCTCGCTGGAAAGTCCGTACGGGGAACTGATGGCGGGCCTGCTGTCGGGCCGCATCGACTTCGTCGTCGGCGCGCTGCGGCCGGCGACCGGGGACGCCTTTCATTCGCAGCCGCTGCTGGTCGACAAGGTGGCGCTGATCGCGCGCAGCGGCCATCCGCTGGCGGCGCGGCGCACGATCGCCATGGACGACCTGCACGCATATCCGTGGGTGATGTCGCGCGCGGGCGCGCCGCTGCGCGAGCATTTCGACCAGTTCTTCGCGACGCGGGACGCCGCGCCGCCCGTGCCGGCCGTCGAGACGGGCGACCTTGCGCTGGTGCGCGGACTGCTGCTGGCCAGCGACATGCTGACGGCACTGTCGGCGCGCCAGCTGGTCCACGAAATCCGCACGGGCCAGCTCGTCGAGCTGCCGTTCGCGCTGCCGGGCATGGAGCGCGACATCGGCGTCACGACCCGGAGCAAGGCGCACCTGTCGCCCGGCGCGCGCGCCCTGATCGCGGAAATCGAAGCGCTCGGCGCGGCCTGGGGCTGAACCCGCCAATATCCACGCCAATAAGCAGAATGCAACGCTGGCGCAGTCGAAAGCAATACTTCGGAACGAGGCAAAACGTACACTGCATCGCATAGGGACCGGATTGTCCGGCGCCCATCCTTGCAATGCCGCCGCCGACAGAAGACGGCAACGCAGTCCATCACCGATGTATTCGACAGGAGACTTAATGAATACGGCACATACGCTCGATGTGCGGGCGCACATCAACGGCCGCACGATGTCCGGCTACCAGTGGCTCTTGCTTTTCCTCTGCTTCCTCATCATCACCACGGACGGCATCGACGTCGCCATCATGGGCTTCCTGGCGCCCGCGATCACGAAGGAGTGGGGCATCTCGAAGGCGGCGTTCGGCGCCGTGATGAGCGCGGCGCCGATCGGCCTGGCGATCGGCGCGCTGATGATCGGCCCGCTGTCCGACCGCTACGGCCGCAAGCGCCTGCTGATGGTCGCCGTCGGCTGGTTCGGCCTGTTCAGCGTGCTGGCCTCGCAGGCGGGCGACGTCGTCTCCCTGTCCGCGCTGCGCTTCCTGACGGGCCTCGGCCTCGGCGCCGCGATGCCGAACACGACGACCCTGCTGTCGGAATACGTGCCGGAGGCGCGCCGCAGCACGCTGCTCGCCATCATGTTCACGGGTTTTAATCTCGGCTCGGCCCTCGTCGGCTTCGGCGCCGCCGCGCTGCTGCCGGCGTACGGCTGGCGCACGGTGCTGGTCGTCGGCGGCGCCATCCCGCTCGTGTGCCTGCCGCTCTACATCTTCCTCGTGCCGGAATCCGTGCGTTTCCTCGTCGTGAACGACTACCCGGCGGCGCGCATCGCGGCGACCTTGCGGCGCGTGGTCGGCGGCGACGTGCCGGCGCACGCCACGTTCACGATCAGCGAGCAGAAAGTCGAGGGCAAGGCCAAGGTCGGCGCGCTGCTGGCCCCGGCCTTCCGCGGCGTCACCCTGTCGCTGTGGGCCACGTATTTCATGGGCCTCCTCGTCATCTACCTGCTGTCGGGCTGGCTGCCGACCCTGATCAAGGAAGCGGGCCTGCCGATCGAGCGCGCCGCCAATATCACGGCGATGTTCCAGCTCGGCGGCACCGTCGGCGCGCTGTTCGTCGGCTGGCTGATGGACCGCTGGACGCCGAACAAGGTCATCGCCGCGACCTACCTCGTCGGCGCCGCCTTCATCCTCGCGGTGGCATCGAGCGGCGTGCAGTCGGCGGCGTTCGGCGTCCTCGTGCTGCTGGCGGGCTTCTGCATGAGCGGCGCGCAGACCGGCCTGAACGCCTTCGCGCCGCAATGCTATCCGACCGCCGTGCGTGCCACGGGCGTCAGCTGGATGCAGGGCATCGGCCGCTTCGGCAGCATCTTCGGGTCGGCCGCCGGCGGCATCCTGCTGTCGCTGGGCTGGGGCTTCGCGGCGGTGATCGCGATCCTCGCCATCCCGGCCGGCATCGCGGCGCTGTCCATCGTCTTCACCCGGTTCGCGGCACGGGCCGTACCGGCAACCGCATAAGGAATCCATCATGGCCAGGATCATCGGCGCCATCGCCTCTTCGCACACCCCGACCATCGGCTTCGCCCTGGACGCCAACAAACAGCACGATGCCGTCTGGGCGCCCATCTTCAAGGCCTACGAGCCGGTGCGCCAGTGGCTGGACGACAAGAAGCCCGACGTGCTGGTGATGATCTACAACGATCACGTCACGTCGTTCTTCTTCGACCACTATTCGGCGTTCGCG
>CBIHRX010000059.1:0-26371 GCA_966212555.1 uncultured Massilia sp. | reverse complement strand
TGCCGCTGAGGCCTTAACTTAGCGGCATTAGGGTCAGACCCCGGTTTTTGGCAATTTCCTAAGATTGGGGTCTGACCCCGGAGGGTGTATCTGAGGGATAATGGCGGTTGGCCCGCATCAGCGATCGCTCCGCGGGCGCCGCATCAACCAGATTGGAATCCTCTATGTTCAGCTACCGCCACGCCTTCCACGCGGGTAATCACGCCGATGTCCTGAAGCACTTCATTCAGGTTCAGTTGCACAAATACATGAACCAGAAAGACACGGCCTACACGTATATCGACACCCATGCCGGTGCCGGCGTGTACGCGCTCGACAGTGCGCAGGCGGTCAAGAGCGGCGAGTACGTCGACGGCATCGCGCGCCTGTGGGGCCGGGACGACCTGCCGCCGGCGCTGGCCGACTACGTGAATCTCGTGCGGACGCTGAATCCCAGCGGCAAG
Organism: uncultured Massilia sp.; assembly: GCA_966212555.1. GTDB lineage: Bacteria > Pseudomonadota > Gammaproteobacteria > Burkholderiales > Burkholderiaceae_D > Telluria. The sequence goes on along the minus strand of CBIHRX010000059.1, from coordinate 25,928 downwards.
CTGCGCTGGTATCCAGGTTCGCCGTGGGTCGCCGACGCCGAGGCGCGCCTGGAAGATCGCCTGCGCCTGTTCGAACTGCACCCGGCCGACATCAAGGTGCTGGCGGAGAACGTCCGCAAGCTGGAGGCGCATCACGCGGAGCAGGGCGAGCGTGCGCGCGGCCGCCGCATCCTCGTCGAGCATGCGGACGGTTTCCACGGATTGAAGGCGCTGCTGCCGCCGCCGTCGCGCCGGGCGCTGGTGCTCGTCGATCCGCCGTACGAAGTCAAGCTCGACTACAAGCACGTGCGCGACGCGCTCGAGGAAGCGCTCAAGCGGTTCCCGGCGGGCATGTATGCCGCCTGGTATCCCGTGCTGCAACGGATGGAATCGCGCCAGTTCGCCGATCGCCTGAAGCGCCTGCCGGCCAAGGAATGGCTGCACGTGACGTTGAGCGTGGCCGGTCCGCGCGCCGACGGCAACGGCCTGCACAGCAGCGGCATGTTCATCCTGAATCCGCCGTACACGCTTGAGGCGACGTTGCGCGAGACGATGCCCTACCTCGTGCAGGTGCTCGGTCAGGATGCCGGGGCGACGTTCCGTATCGAAAAGGGCACGCAGGTGACCGGTGCGGTGGCGTCCCATGCCGGCCCGCGCCAGCCGGTGGGTAATGCGCGCCGCGCGAGCCCGCTGTCCGGCGGCGGCAGCCTGCGCCTGCCGGGCCAGGCGTTCGGCGAGGGCCCACGCACGCGCAAGGAAGGCGAAGGCGCCGACCAGCGTCCTGCGCGCGGCCCGCGCACGGAGGCCAAAGCGGCGCCGCGCGCCCCGTCCAAGCGCAACGGATCAGGCCGTTCCTGACGCCGGTTGCATGGATCGTTTCAGGCGGGCACGTCTGTGTCTGAAACGATTTGATACGATGTCGAAATGTAAAGACTTCCCGTCTGTAGTATAGTCGGACCCGTATTCCGGCCAGACCGGGTCCGGCGTGCATGGTGCGTGCCGTGGTTCCAGGAGTGTTTTACATGCATGCGGTAGCAACGGCAGCCACGTCCACGCCGTCCGACGAATTTTTTCTGGCGCGCCAGCCCATCCTCGGACGTGACCAGAAACTGGTGGCGTTCGAGTTGCTGTTTCGCGCCGCGCCGGAGCATGAGGACGCGCAGCTGACCGATTATGCCGCCGCCACCGCCGCCGTGATCTCCCATGCGTCGCAGTTGGGGATGAAGGAGGTGGTGGGCGAGCAGGTTGCCTTCGTCAATGTCGACGAGGTCGTGCTGATGAGCGATTTCGTCCGCTTCCTGCCTCCCGATAAGGTCATTCTGGAAATTCTGGAAACCGTGCGTCCCACCACGGCCTTGCTGGCCCGCGTGCGGGAATTGAAAGAGCTCGGCTTCAAGTTCGCACTCGACGATGTTATAGGCCATTCCGAGCAGGTAAGCAAGCTCATGAGCCTCGTCGACATCGTCAAGATCGACTTGCAGGGCGTCGGGCGCGACGAACTCGCGGAACTCGTCCACGCCTTGCGCGGACCGCACCAGAAGCTGCTGGCGGAAAAGGTCGAGACGATCGAGGAATTCGAGTTATGCCTGGAACTCGGCTTCGAATACTTCCAGGGCTATTATTTTGCGCGCCCCGCGATCCTGTCCGGCAAGAAGATCACGCCGTCCGAGCTCGTGCTGCTGCGCCTGTTCGATCTCATTCATTCGCAAGCCGACAACGACGCGATCGAGGCGGCCGTCAAGCGCGACCCGTTGCTGAGCCTGAACCTGCTGCGCCTCGTGAACGGTCACCTGGCCGGCACCGGCGCGCCGCAGGTCGAATCGATCTCGCAGGCGCTCGTCCAGCTCGGCCGCAGCCAGTTGCAGCGCTGGGTGCAGATCCTGCTGTACAGCGGCCCGGAGGGGCACGTCGAATTGAATTCGCCGCTGCTGCAGATGGCGACGACGCGCGGCCGCCTGCTCGAACTGATGACCCTGACCCTACGTCCGGGCGACGTGGCCGGCGCCAATACGGCCTTTACGGTCGGCATCATGTCGCTGATGGATGCGCTGTTCGACGTGCCGATGCGCGAGATCCTCGACAAGGTCGACCTCTCGCGCGACGTCCGCGCCGCGCTGCTGGAGCGGGATGGCGACTACGGTGCCATGCTGAGCGTGGCGGAAGCGCTGGAGCACGCGGAACCTGGCCGTAACCTGGCGGCCGCGCTCGACCGCCTCGGGTTATCGGTGAAACAGGTGCGTGACATCGAACTGGCCGCGTTCGGCTGGGTGCGCGAACTCGGCGCCGAAGTGCACTGACCCTACTGTGCGAGGCCTTACTGGGCGAGGAACAGGAAGACGGTCGGCTTCTTGTGGAAATCCGGCGCCTTGCCGGCGGTCAGTTGTGCCTTCCATTTCGCGGCCGTCTGCGTGCGCACGGTTTCCGTCGGCAGCGACAAATCGGTCGCCACGCACACCAGCGTGCCTGGCTGGCAACTCGCGACGAGGGCTTCCAGCATCGCGCCGTTGCGGTACGGCGTCTCGATCAGCAACTGCGTCTGTTTCTCGCTGCGCGAGCGTTGCTCCAGTTGCTGGATGCGCTTGGTGCGCTGGCCGGCGTCCGTCGGCAGATAGCCGTTGAACGCGAAGCTCTGTCCGTTCAGTCCGCTCGCCATGACGGCCAGCAGCAGCGACGACGGTCCCACGAGCGGGCGCACGGGCACGCCGTGCTGGTGCGCCAGCCGGACGAGGTCTGCGCCCGGGTCCGCGACGGCCGGCACGCCCGCTTCCGACACGAGGCCCGCGTCGCGTCCTTCCTGCAGCGGTGCGAGCAGGGCGGCCAGCGCCTGCGGCGGCGTGTTCACGTTCAGTTCGGCGATTTGAATCTCTTGCAGCGGGCGCGCGAGCGGATGGTCGATTGCGACCAGCTTCAAAAAGGCGCGCGCCGTCTTGGCGTTCTCGGCCACGAAATAATCGAGCTTGCTGGCGATGTCCTGCACTTGTTCGGGCAGGATGTGGGACAGTGCGTGCGGTGCGGCCTCGGTCGGGCCGAGGGTGTTCGGGATCAGGTAGAGCGTACCGGGCATGGTTGTTATTGTTGGGTCATAAAAAATGGCATGCCGGCGCGGCGCAGCATGCCCGTCAGGGCGATCAGGGGCAGGCCGGTGAGGGCGGTCGGATCGCTGCTGTCGATGCGTTCCAGCAGGGCGATGCCGAGTCCTTCGTTCTTGGCGCTGCCGGCGCAGTCGTACGGCTGCTCGATGCGCAGGTAGGCATCCAGCTCGGCATCCGGCAGGTCGCGGAACGTCACGAATACCTGCACATTCTCGACCTGCGCCGTGCCTGTCCGCCCATCCCACAGGCACAGGGCCGTATGAAACACGACGCGGCGGCCGCGCATCATCTGCAGTTGGGCGAGGGCGCGGGCGTGGTCGCCCGGCTTGCCGATCTGGATGCCGTCCAGCGTGGCGACCTGGTCCGAGCCGATCACCAGGGCACCGGGGTTCTGACAGGCGACGGCCGCGGCCTTCTCGCGCGCCAGGCGCAGCGCCGTCGCTTCCGGCGTCTCACCGGGATGCGGGGTCTCGTCGATGTCGGGAGAAATGGCTTCGAACGGCAGGTGCAGGCGGCCCAGCAACTCGCGCCGGTAGGCGGAACTGGAGGCCAGGATGAGGCGTGGCAGGGCGGAGCTTGGCATCGATTTTCGTAAATAAAACAGAAGGATAGCGCTTTTCGAGGAAGTCTTTGACTACCCGGGGCGAAGCCTGCTATTATCGCAGGTTTTCCGGGGATGTTTTTCCAAATGAGCGCTTTTGTCATCGACGCCTTTGAATTTTGTCGGAACAACGGCCATCGTGAAGGCGTCACGCCGGTGGCGGACATGCCTCGTCTGGCGGCCGATTGCGCCGACAAATCCGGCGAGATCGCGTGGGCCATCGACGGTGGCCAGACCCGGCAGGGGTATCCGATGCTGACGCTGTCCGTCTCCGGTACCGTGCAACTGGTCTGCCAGCGCTGCCTGACCCCGTTCGGCTACGCGCTCGATTCGTCGACCGTGCTGGTGCTGGGCAAGGACGACGCGGACGCGGACGAGATCGAGGAAATCCTCGACGATGAAAGTATCGACGTGATCGTCGGCAGCCACACCTGCGACATCCGCGATCTGCTGGAAGATGAAGCCCTGCTGGCCCTGCCGCAGGCACCGAAACACGAGGTGTGCCCCGATACCAAGCTGCTGGACTCGATCAAGTCCGAGAAGGTATCGCCGTTTGCGGCACTGAAGAACCTCAAATCTGAATAAAAGAATTGCCGTGGGTGTCGCCTCCGGGTAGCATTCGCAGCGTCAAAACGTGTCAAACGCGTGCAGCTCGAGTATTGAGTCATCGTTGTAAGGCAGCGTTAAACATGTCGGCAATGGCAGTCCCAACGTTATTGCCGCCGGGATACTCGATGCGCATGTACTTGCAAGTCGAATGTGTTAGAATTTTAGAACTTAAGTTTAGGAGTCATCATGGCAGTTCAACAGAATAAGAAGTCCCCGTCGAAGCGCGGCATGCACCGTTCGCACGATTTCCTGACCGCCCCGAACCTGGCAGTCGAGCCGACCACCGGCGAAACGCACCTGCGTCACCACATCAGCCCGAACGGTTTCTACCGTGGCCGTAAAGTGCTCAAGACCAAGAACGACGAGTAATCGACGTCTTGCTGTTTTGTTCCATGAAAGCGGTGCAACGTATGTCGAATGCGTGGCGCCGCTTTTTCTTTCGCGGTAACCCCGTCATTTACCATCCCGCTGACTCGGCACGCAGTGTATCCCGCCGAGAACACGCCGCCGCCGGCCGACCTTGAGCCTGCGGTTCATCCCGACAAATGACAATCAAAATTTCCATCGACTGCATGGGCGGCGACCACGGCCCCGCCGTGACCATCCCGGCAGCCCTCGCATTCCTCAAGCGCGAACCCGACGCCGAGCTGATCCTCGTGGGTCAGGAAGAGCTGGTCCGCGCTGAACTCAAGAAACATCATGCGGGCGAGAACCCGCGCCTGACCGTCCGCCACGCCTCCGAAGTGGTCGCGATGGACGATCCCGTCGAAGTCGCCCTGCGCCGCAAGAAGGATTCGTCGATGCGCGTGGCGATCGAGCTCGTCAAGGACGGCAGCGCCGACGTTTGCGTCTCCGCCGGCAATACGGGCGCGCTGATGGCCATCTCCCGTTATGTCCTGAAAACCATGGCCGACGTAGACCGTCCGGCCATCTGCTCGATTCTCCCGAACTCGAAGGGTGGCCCGACGTACATGCTGGACCTGGGCGCCAACGTCGACTGCGAACCGCACCACCTGCACCAGTTCGCCATCATGGGCGCCGTGCTGTTCGAGGCGATGGAGCACCGCCGCCCGAGCATCGGCCTGCTGAATGTCGGCACGGAAGAGATCAAGGGCAATGAAGTGGTCAAGGCCACCGCGCCCCTGCTGCGGGCCGACCACGAACGCGGCGTGCTGAATTTCTACGGCAACGTCGAAGGCAACGACATCTTCAAGGGTACGGTCGACGTCGTCGTGTGCGACGGGTTCGTCGGCAACGTGACCCTGAAGGCGATCGAGGGCTTGTCCCGTTTCGTCAAGTCGGTGTTCCTGGAAACGACCATGTCGAAGATCGGCGCCCTGTTCGCGCGCAAGTCGCTCAAGAAGCTGAACCCCGAAAGTTATAACGGCGCCGGCCTGCTGGGTCTGAAAGGCCTGGTCTTCAAGAGCCATGGCGGTGCCAATGCCTACGCCTACGAGTGGGCACTTCGCCGCGCTTTTGACGCGGCGAAATATAATGTGCAAGCGCAACTCTCGACCTTGATCGCCGAAATGTTGCCGCAAGCTCCCAATCCGGAAGCGCCAGGCTCAACTATTCAGCAGGGTTAGCAATGACTTACAGCAAAATTATCGGCACCGGCAGCTACTTGCCGGAGAAGCGTGTCACCAACGACGACCTCGCGGCCCAGCTTGCCGTCAAGGGCATCGAGACGTCGGACGAGTGGATCGTGACCCGCAGCGGCATCTCCGCCCGCCACTACGCCGCGCCCGACGAAAACGCGTCGGACCTGGCCGTGAACGCGGCGCGCAAGGCGCTGGAAGCGTCGGGCCTGGAAGCCGAGCAGATCGACCTGATCATCGTCGCCACGTCGACGCCGGATTATTTCGGCAGCTTCCCGAGCACGGCATGCATCGTCCAGAACAAGCTGGGCATGCGCAACAACAGCGCCGCGTTCGACATGGGCGCCGTGTGCTCGGGCTTCGTCTACGCGATGACGACGGCCGATGCGTTCATCAAGGCCGGCAATGCGAAGAACGTGCTCGTGATCGGCACGGAAGTGTTCTCGCGCATCCTCGACTTCGATGACCGCAGCACCTGCGTGCTGTTCGGCGACGGCGCCGGCGCCGTCGTGCTGACCGCGTCCGAGGAACCGGGCGTGCTGGCGGTGAAACTGCATGCGGACGGCAGCCATGGCGACATCCTGTGCGGCCCCGCGAACCCGTCGAACCTGGCGACGAACCAGAAATTCCTGTACATGGATGGTCCGGCCGTCTTCAAGCTGGCCGTGTCCGTGCTGGAAAAAGTCGCCAACGAAGCGCTGGCGCACGCGCAGATGCCGGCGAGCGAGATCGACTGGCTGATCCCGCACCAGGCCAACCTGCGCATCATGGCGGGCACCGCGAAGAAGCTGGGCCTGTCGACCGAGAAGATGGTCGTGACCGTCAACGAACACGGCAACACGTCGGCCGCGTCGATCCCGCTGGCACTCGATGTCGCGGTGCGCGACGGCCGCATCAAGCCGGGCCACAACGTCATGATGGAAGGCGTGGGCGGCGGCTTCACCTGGGGTGCCGTGCTCGCGCGCATGTGACGCCGCCGGCCTCTATCGAACAACAAGAATCAAGGAGCACTTGATGAGCAAATTCGCATTCCTCTTCACCGGCCAGGGCGCGCAAGCCGTCGGCATGCTGAACGGCTTCGCCGGCAACCCGGTCGTCGCACAGACCGTCGCCGAAGCGTCGGAAGCGCTGGGCCAGGACCTCGGCAAGCTGATCGCCGAAGGCCCGAAGGAAGACCTGGACCTGACCACCAACACGCAGCCCGTGATGCTGACGGCCGCCGTCGCCGTGTACCGCGCGTGGATCGCCGCGGGCGGCCCGAAACCCGCCGTCGTCGCCGGCCACAGCCTCGGCGAGTACTCGGCACTGGTGGCCGCGGGCGTGATCGACTTCAAGGATGCCGTGCCGCTCGTGCGCTTCCGTGCGCAATCGATGCAGGACGCGGTGCCGGTCGGGCAGGGCGGCATGGCCGTGATCCTCGGCCTGCAGGCCGACGACGTGCGCGCCGTGTGCGCGGAGGCAGCCCAGGGTGAAGTGGTCGAAGCCGTCAACTTCAACGAACCGACGCAAATCGTGATCGCGGGCCACACGGCCGCCGTCGAGCGCGCCTGCGACATCGCCAAGGCCAAGGGCGCCAAGCGCGCGATGAAGCTGGCCGTGTCGGCGCCGTTCCACTCGTCGCTATTGAAGCCGGCGTCGGACCGCCTGCGCGACTATATGGCGAACCTGAATTTCGCCGCGCCGCAGATCGACTTGATCAACAACGTCGACGTGGCTATCCTGAACGATCCCGCCGCGATCAAGGACGCGCTGGTGCGCCAGGCGGCCGGTCCCGTGCGCTGGGTCGAGACCATGCAGAAAATGGCGGCCGATGGCGTGACACAAGTCATCGAATGCGCGCCGAGCAAGACCCTGATCGGCATGGCCAAGCGGATCGATCCGGTGCTGGTGGGCGAAGCCCTCGTCGACCAGGCATCGCTGGAGCGCGTGCTCGCCGCCGTCCAGGGCTGAGCGCCGCCGCATCCCCCCGTTAGAGAAAAAGAGGACTCAATGAACCTGCAAAACCAAGTCGCCCTCGTCACCGGTGCCTCGCGCGGCATCGGCAAGGCCATCGCACTCGAACTGGCACGCCAGGGTGCCAAGGTCGTCGGCACCGCAACGACGGCCGCCGGCGCCGAAGCCATCGGCGCCTACCTTGCCGAGTTCGGCGGCAAGGGCGTCGTGCTGAACGTCACCGACGCCGCCCAGTGCAGCGCGGTCATCGACGACATCACGAAGAGCGTCGGCACGATCGGCATCCTCGTCAACAATGCCGGCATCACCCAGGATCAATTGGCGATGCGCATGAAGGACGAGGAGTGGGACAACGTGATCGCCACCAACCTGACGGCCGTGGGCCGCCTGTCGCGCGCCGTGCTGCGCGGGATGATGAAGGCGAAGCAGGGGCGTATCATCAACATCACGTCCGTCGTGGGCGCGGCCGGCAATCCGGGCCAGATGAATTACGCGGCGGCGAAGGCCGGCGTGGCCGGCATGACCCGCGCGCTGGCGCGCGAGATCGGCAGCCGCAACATCACCGTCAACTGCGTGGCGCCGGGTTTCATCGACACCGACATGACCAAGGCACTGGGCGACGGCCAGCACGAGGCGCTGCTGACGCAGATCCCGCTGGGCCGCCTGGGCCAGCCGGAAGACATCGCGTATGCGGTCGCCTTCCTGGCCGGTCCGCAGGCTGCCTACATCACGGGCACGGAGTTGCACGTGAACGGCGGCATGTACATGAACTAACCCGTCATCCCCGCGCAGGCGGGGACCCATGCTGAGTTGACCAGGATGCTCAGTATGGGTTCCCGCTTCCGCGGGAACGACGAGGTGACTGGGTTTAAAAGTAAATCTCGGCAGTTCGCAGTAGTTTCGACCGTTTTAGCGTCAGACGCTGAAAATAGTTTTTCAACGCGCAAACCCTGATAAAATGCGCGCACTTTCCGCAACACATACCTAATGGAGCCATAACATGTCGGATATCGAACAACGCGTTAAAAAAATCGTCGCTGAGCAACTGGGCGTTGCCGAAGCAGACATCAAAATCGATTCCTCGTTCGTTGACGACCTCGGCGCTGACTCGCTGGACACCGTGGAACTGGTGATGGCCCTGGAAGACGAATTCGAAATGGAAATCCCGGACGAGCAGGCCGAGAAGATCACGACCGTTCGCCAGGCTATCGAGTACGCACAGGCTCACGTCAAGGCCTAAGCTTTCAGGATTTCAGGAGAAGCGCTTGAGTTCACGCAACCGTCGTGTCGTAGTGACCGGCCTGGGTTGCATCTCTCCGATCGGCAACACCATTGCCGACGCGTGGGAGGCAGCACTGGCGGGCAAGTCGGGTATTGCCAACATCACCAAGTTCGACGCAACGCCATTCTCGACCCGCTTCGCGGGCGAGGTGAAGAACTTTAACGTCGAGGATTACCTGCCGGGCAAGGAAGGCCGTCATATGGATACGTTCATCCATTTCGGCATGGCCGCCGGCATCCAGGCGTTACAGGATTCGGGCATTGTCGTCACCGACGACAATCGCGATCGTATCGGCGTGCTCGTGGGTTCCGGCATCGGCGGCCTGCCGATGATCGAAGACACGAAGGCGGAGTACGACAGCCGCGGCCCGCGCCGCATCTCGCCGTTCTTCGTCCCGGCGTCGATCATCAACATGATCTCGGGCGACCTGTCGATCAAGTTCGGCCTGCGCGGCCCGAACCTGGCCATCGTGACCGCCTGCACGACCGGCCTGCACTGCATCGGCCAGGCAGCCCGACTGATCGAGTACGGCGACGCCGACGTGATGATCGCCGGCGGTGCGGAATCGACCGTGTCGCCGCTGGGCCTGGGCGGCTTTGCCTCGGCACGCGCGCTGTCGTCGCGCAATGACGATCCGGCCACGGCGTCGCGTCCGTGGGACCGCGACCGCGACGGCTTCGTGCTGGGCGAGGGCGCGGGCGTGATGGTGCTCGAAGAGTACGAACACGCCAAGGCACGCGGCGCGAAGATCTATGCGGAAGTCGTCGGCTTCGGCATGAGCGCGGACGCGAACCACATCACGGCACCGCTCGAGGATGGCAGCGGCGCATCGCGCTGCATGGTCGCCGCGATGCAGTACGCGGGCATCAACCCGGACCAGGTGCAGTACGTGAACGCGCACGGCACGTCGACCCCCGTGGGCGACGTGGCGGAAGTGAAGGGCATCAAGCGCACCTTCGGCGACCATGCCAACAAGCTGGTCGTCAACTCCACCAAGTCGATGACGGGTCACCTGCTGGGTGGCGCGGGCGGCCTGGAGTCGGTGTTCACCGTGCTCGCGATTCACAAGCAGGTCTCGCCGCCGACGATCAACATCTTCAACCAGGACCCGGAATGCGACCTGGACTTCTGCGCCAATACGGCACGGGACATGAAGATCGATTACGCGGTGAAAAACTCCTTCGGTTTCGGCGGTACCAACGGTACGCTGGTCTTCGCCAAGATCTAACGATCTTCCGATAACCGAACTTTCGGACGCCCATTCCTGTCAAAGGAATGGGCGTTTGTCATTTCCAGCTTCCTCCTCTTCAGATTGAAAGCACCATGTCGATCGCGGTATCCGCGCTTGTCAGGCCGTCGCTCATCCAGCGCTTCGTGTGGGGCGGCTGCGGCCTGGCCTTGCATGCAGCGGCGCTGGCCGTCGGGCTGGCGGCGCCCGATCATGTGCGGTTCGCGCTCCTCGTCGCCCTGGCGCTGGTGGGCGCGGGCAGCGCCGTGCTGGGCGCGGCGGTCCTTCCTTCAAAGACGCACCGGATTGATATTTCTGGAACCGGCGACTTGCACGTAACGGTACAACAGGACGTGGGCCTGACGCCGGCGGGCAATGCGGTCCTGCTGCCCGGATCGGTCATCTGGCCGATGCTGATGGTGTTGCGGTACGCCGCGCCAGGCACGGGGCCGCGCGTCCTGTGCGTGTGGCGCGACAGTGTCGACGCCGCCGCGTGGCGCGCGCTGGCCGTCGCGCTGGCAGTGGTCGGCCGGCGCGGACATGCAGACGAAGGATGCGAAGACAAGACGAACTCATTGCAGCGGACCAACTCTTAAGGAAACGTGGCACTCCGTTTCCGTATAACAGGGACGCCGCCGCAGCCAACGGGGCATTGCAGTGACGACCGAACGCGAATGTGATCAACTGCTGGTTGAGCGCGTCCAGGCGGGCGATCGCCGGGCGTTCGACCTGCTGGTGGCGAAATACCAGCGTCGCTTGATGCGGCTCGTGTCGCGCCTCGTGCACGATCCGGCCGAGGCGGAAGACGTGGTGCAGGAAACCTTTATCAAGGCATTCCGTGCGCTGCGCCATTTCCGCGGCGATTCCGCGTTTTATACGTGGCTGTATCGAATAGGAATTAATACGGCAAAGAATTTTCTTGTTACGCAGGGCAGGCGGGCGCCGACCTCGACGGAAGCCGATGCCGAACGTGCGGAAGGATTTGACGACGCGGATAGCTTGCGAGACATTAATACACCGGAATCGGTGTTGGCCAGCAAGCAGATCGCCTATACCGTGAATGCGGCCATGGAGGCGTTGCCGCTGGAATTGAGGACGGCGATCGTCCTGCGCGAAATAGAAGGTTTAAGCTACGAGGAAATCTCCGAAGTGATGGCGTGTCCAATCGGGACGGTGCGGAGCCGGATTTTCCGGGCGCGCGAAGTCATCGCCGAGAAATTGCGGCCCTTGCTCGATATCTCGGCGGACAAACGTCGGTAGGTAGCGATATGAAGACAAAGTTTTACGTACCGGCGTGATGGCTATGGACACGAACAAGAAAAACCGTGAACTCATCTCGGCGTTCTGCGACGGCGAGATACCGGATGTCGACCAGGAACTGGCGCTTGCCGCCCTCGACACGCCGGACGGCCGGCAGGCCTGGGCACTCTTTCACCAGATCGGCGACGTCCTGCGCGCGGATCCCGCGCCGGAGGCATCGCCCGGCTTCGCGGAACGCCTGGCGGCCCGTCTCGCGGCGGAACCGCTGCCGGGCAAGCGCGCGGCCGTCGCCGCCGACGCCGCCGGCCAGGCGACCGTCGCGGCCGACCCCACCTGAGTCCGACTGTCTTCCAGGCTTCGGCACCGACGCCGCGCCGGCCGCGTCGTCCGTCCGGCACGGGCGTGCCAACGCGACAACAATGCACTTTTGCCTTACCATACGAACATTCAAGCACAGACCTTTTCGATCCTATGACAAGCAAAACTGGAAGCGCGATCCTGTCCGCCCTCGTCTTTGCGGGCGCGAGTCTGATGTCCCTCCCGGCGGCCCATGCGGCCGCTCCCGTTGCCGCCCCGACCGTCACCGGCTTGCCCGACTTTGCCGACCTCGTCGACAAGGTCGGACCGGCCGTCGTCAACATCCGCACCACCGAACGCGTCCGCCTCGACCAGGGCGGGCCCGACGAAGAGATGCAGGAATTCCTGCGCCGGTTCTTCGGCGGCCAGATGGCGCCGCGCGGACGCCGCGGCGGCCCCGCGGAGCAGCCGCAGGAAGAGCGCGTGCAGCGCGGCGTCGGCTCCGGGTTCATCATCTCGGACGACGGGTATGTGCTGACCAATGCGCACGTCGTGGAAGGTGCGGACGAGGTCGTCGTGACCCTGACCGACCGCCGCGAATTCAAGGCCAAGGTGCTGGGCTCGGACGCCCGCAGCGACGTGGCCGTGCTGAAAGTGGACGCGCGCAACCTGCCCAATGTGCGCATCGGCGATTCCGGCAAGATCCGCGTGGGCGAGTGGGTGATCGCCATCGGGTCGCCGTTCAACCTGGAGAACACGGTGACCGCCGGCATCATCTCGGCCAAGGCGCGCGACACGGGCGAATACCTGCCGCTGATCCAGAGCGACGTGGCCGTCAACCCCGGCAACTCGGGCGGCCCGCTGATCAACATGCGCGGCGAGGTCATCGGCATCAACTCGCAGATCGCGACCTTGTCCGGCGCCTATAACGGCATCTCGTTCGCCGTGCCGATCGACGAAGTCATGCGCGTCACCGACCAGATCCGCAAGACCGGCAAGGTGACGCGCGGGCGCCTCGGCGTACAGATCAGCGAAGTGACGACGGACGTCGCGGAATCGCTCGGCCTGGGCCGCGCGCGCGGCGCCGAGGTCGCGATGGTGGAGTCGGGCGGCCCGGCGGACAAGGCCGGCGTCAAGGTCGGCGACATCATCCTGAAATTCAACGGCAAGGACATCGAGCGCAGCTCCGACCTGCCGCGCCTCGTCGGCGGCAGCGCCGTCGGCAGCCGCGCCACCGTCACCGTGTGGCGCCGCGGCAGCCAGCTCGACCTGCCGGTGACCATCGTCGAACTGCAGGAAGAAAAATCGCCGACGGCCAAAACGACGCCCAAGAAGCCGACGCCGGACCAGGCGCCGAACGCGCTGGGCCTGCACGTCTCCGATCTCACCGCCGCCCAGAAGCGCGAGCTCAAGACGGAGGCCGGTGTGCTGGTCGAGTTCGCCGAAGGGCGCGCGGCGTCGGCCGGTATCCGCCAGGGCGACGTGATCCTGCAGATGAACAACGTGGAGATCACGGGCGCGGCCCAGTTCAACGGCCTCGTCGCCAAGGTCGACGCGAAGAAACCGGTCGCGCTGCTCGTGCGCAGAGACAATGTCTCGCGCTACCTCGTCATCCGGCCGCGCCAATGAGTCCACGGTTTATCCCGCATTTCACCCTGTACTCGCGCTCGTATTGCCACCTGTGCGAGGACATGGTGGCGGCGCTGCAGGCGTTCATGGCCCGCCAGGGGCAGGCGTACACGGTGGATGTGGTCGACGTCGATGCGGACCCGGCCCTCGTCGCCCGCTACGACGAACTGGTGCCGGTGCTGGTCGCGGAGCCGGCCGGCACCGAGCTGTGTCACTACTTCCTCGACGAGGCGGCGCTGCGGCGTCACCTCGGCGTGGAGCAGGCAGCGTAGTCATTCGGGCAATAGCCACGGCTTTTACATCTTTCTCCGGGGTTCGGATTCCCGACGACCTGCGATAATCGGCCGTATCGCTTCCGGAATGATGCATATGGCTGACGGCCCCGATACGACGCTCGACCCCCAGGACTGGACAGAACTCCGCGCCCTCGGGCACCAGATCCTGGACGACATGTTCGACCACCTGGAAGGCGTGCGCGCGCGGCCCGTCTGGCAGCAGATGCCGGACGCGGCGCGCGCAAGCCTGCGCACACCGCTCCCGCGCGCGCCGGGCGCGCTGGCGGACGCCTACCGCAGCCTGCAGGACAACGTCATTCCCTATACCGTCGGCAACCCGCATCCCGGCTTCATGGGCTGGGTGCATGGCGCCGGCACGCCGGTGGGCATCGTCGCCGAAATGATCGCCGGCGCGCTGAACGCGAACGTGGGCGGCCGCAACCAGGCGCCCGTCGAGGTGGAGCGCCAGGTCTCCGATTGGATGGCATCCCTGTTCGGCTTTCCCGCCGCTGCCCGCGGCGTGTTCGTCACGGGCACGTCGATCGCCAATTTCATGGGCGTCGTCGTCGCGCGCACGCGGGCGCTCGGGCGCGAGGTGCGCGCGCAGGGGCTCGCGGCGCATGCCGGCCTGTGCGCCTACGCGTCGGCGAAAGCGCATGGCTGCATCGCGAAGGCGATGGACATGGCGGGGTTCGGCACCGCCGCGCTGCGCAGTGTGCGCGTGGATGCCGCCGGCCGCATGGACGTGGCGGATCTCGTCGCGCAGGTCGCCGCCGACCGCGCCAGCGGGTTGCGGCCATTCCTCGTCGTCGCCACCGCCGGGACCGTGAACACGGGCGCCATCGACCCGCTCGCGGCGCTGGCCGACTTCGCGCGCGCGCAGGGGCTGTGGCTGCACGTCGACGGTGCGTATGCGGCGCTCGGCATGCTGGCGCCGGACGTCGCGCCGCTGCTCGACGGCATCTCCCGCGCCGATTCCATCGCCTTCGATTTTCATAAATGGGGCCAGGTGCCGTACGACGCCGGGTTCTTCATGGCGCGCGACGGCGCGCACATGCTCGACGCGTTCGCCGCGCCGGCCGCGTACCTGCAGCGCGCCAGCACGGGGCTCGCCGCGGGGACGGCGTGGCCGTGCGACCTCGGGCCCGACCTGTCGCGGGGCTTCCGGGCGCTGAAGACGTGGCTCACGTTCCAGGTGTACGGCGGCGACGCGATCGGCCGCGCGATCTCGGCCACGTGCGCGCAAGCCCGCTACCTCGCCGAACGCGTCGCGGCCGAGCCGGAACTGGCGCTGGCGGCGCCCGTCACGTTGAACATCGTCTGTTTCCGCTATGTCTGCGCCGATCCCGAGCGGGTGAACCGCGAGATCGTGCTGGCCCTGTACGACGAAGGCCGCGTGGCGCCCTCCGCGACGACGCTCGACGGCCGTTACGCGATCCGGGCCGCCATCGTCAACCACCGCACGGGCCCGGCCGACATCGACGCGCTCGTCGATGCCGTGCTGCGCGCCGGCCGCCGCCTGTCATGATCGCGCCTGCACTCCTGGCGGCAGCCGCCACGCCGTACGCCCCGCCGATCGGCGCCGCGACGCTGATGCGCTGCGCCTTCGAGCGGGCCGACCTACGCCCCGTCGGCGAACGGCTGCTGGCGCGCGCCCGGGCGCACCCCGGCGATGCGAACGCGTGGCTGGACGCCAGTTTCGTGCTGCAATTGCTCGGCCAGCGCGCGGCGGGTTTGGAGATGCAGCGGCATGCGTTCGCGCTCAGCTCGCTGTACACGCTGCCGGCACCGGCCGGCACGCCGACATTGCGCCTGCTCGTGCTGATGGGGCCCGGCGACTTCATGGCCAATACGCCGGTCGAATTCCTGCTGCAGGCCACGGGCATCGCCGCGACCGTGCAATACGTGACGCCCGACCTGCCCTTGCCGGAGCAGGTGCCCGACCATGACGTGCTGTTCGTGGCGATCGCGCAGTGCGACGCCAACGCACCGCTGCTGCGCGACGTGGCGCAGATGCTGGACGGCTGGCCGCGTCCCGTGATCAACCGGCCGGAACGGATCGCGCACCTGTCGCGCGACGGCGCCTGCGCGCTGCTCGACGGCGTGCCCGCCACGCTGGTGCCGCGCACGCTGCGCACCGGCCGTGCGGCAGCGATGCAACTAACCGACGCGGCAGTTCCCATGATCGTGCGACCAGTCGATTCGCACGCGGGCACGGATCTGCAAAAGGTCGATGACGTGGTCGCGTTGCGCGGCTACCTGGCGGCACATCCCGCCGGGGAGTTCTACCTGGCGCCGTTCGTCGATTACGCCGGACCGGATGGGCAGTTCCGCAAATACCGCATCGTGCTGATCGACGGCAAGCCGTTCATCTGCCACCTGGCGATCTCGTCGCACTGGATGGTGCATTACCTGAACGCGGGCATGGACGACAGCGCCGCCAAACGGGCGGAGGAGGCGGCCGGGATGGCCGAATTCGACGCCGGGTTCGCGCGCCGTCACGCGGCGGCGCTGGCGGCGATCGATGCGCGCATCGGCTTGCCTTATCTCGGCATCGATTGTGCGGAAACGCCTGATGGCAGGCTGCTCATCTTCGAAGTGGACAACGCGATGGTCGTGCACGCGATGGACGATCCGGGCAGGTATCCGTACAAGGGGCCGGCAATGGCCAAGGTGTTCGGCGCATTCGAGAAGATGCTGATGGCCGTCGTTCCCGCGAAAGCGGGAACCCATACTGGGCATCAGGATTCGTGACGCCTGCGACTTCGGTAACTCGGCATGGGCCCCCGCCTTCGCGGGGGCGACGGTTTTTTCATGCAGCGATCAGCGCGTGCACAGCGTCGGCGGCGACTATCCTCTCACCCAGCAACCCCCGCATGAACTCCCGCTTCGCCTCGCTGCGCGGACTCGCCCAGAAACTGTCCAGCGTCGCCTGCGGCACCCCGTCGTAATCGACGCGCAATTCGTACGGCCGCCCCAGCAGTTCTCTGTGGACATAGCTCGCGAAACATTCCGCAAAGTCGTCGTATGGATTCGTCGCCCCGTACAGGCTGGGAAAATCGCTCCCTTCCAGGCCGGCGTACGCGGTCACGATGGCATCGCTGTGCAGCCGGTTCGTGCCGTAGAAATCGACGGCGCCGCGCAGGTCGAAATCCGAACTGTTCCACGGCGCGAAGCGGCCGGCGGCGGTCACATGCCAGCTCAGGTCGAGGAAGGGGAACACGGTCGCCGGCACCGGCTCCCACCAGCGCGGCAGGAACGATCCGCCTGCCGTGACGACGTGGCCGAATTCGTGCAGCAGCAGGAATTGCAGGGCGTGCGCGCGGGTGTCGTCGTGCGGGGCGGCGATCGTCGCGGCGAGCGAGAAACCGGGGCCGCCGAACGGCAGGTTTTCCTTCCACGTGGCCCAGGAATTGGCCGTATGCGTTTCCAGCAAATCCATGTCGAGCAGCACGACGCAGCCGAGGATGCGGCCGTCGACGGCATCCGCCACGATGTCCGTGATGCCCGACGACCCGAGCCCCCGGCCCGTGCACACGCCCAGCAACAGCGGGCTCGCGAGGCCGCGCACGACGGCCGGCATGCCCGTCAGCGCGGCGCGCAGGTCGGCCTGCAGGACGGCGTCCGGCACGCATGGGGCGGGCACGGCGTCCAGGCCGGTCGCCATGTTCACCTGGTGCACGACGTCGCGGACTTCATCGGGCAGCACGAGGATGCGTTGCTCGATGGGCAAGGAAAGCTGGGCGCGCCATTGTTGCGGTTCGGACGTGTAGATCATGGTGGCGAAAAGTAGGGCGGTGGGCCGCCGATGTTCCATTAACGGCGCCACCTTGCCCAACTTGAATCGAGGTCGTCCCCCGGAAACCGGGCTTTCTGCCTCGAAATCCGGTAAAATGGGCAGCTTGCGGGTCGAGCCGCGGCCTTCATGAGCCGCGATTCGCCCGATAAGGCGCTCGCCCGGGGAACTTCCCGTCCCCCAGACGCGGCGCTTTTTTCGTATTGCGCCGGCCGGATCGAACCCTGCCGGCCTGGCCGCGTGCCGCTCTTTTTGGTTTTGAGTTTGTTAATGAAAAACATACGTAACTTTTCCATCATCGCCCACATCGATCACGGTAAATCGACGCTGGCGGACCGCATCATCCAGCTGTGCGGCGGCCTGTCGGAACGTGAAATGGACGAGCAGGTGCTCGACTCGA
This sequence comes from uncultured Massilia sp., assembly GCA_966212555.1. Lineage (GTDB taxonomy): Bacteria > Pseudomonadota > Gammaproteobacteria > Burkholderiales > Burkholderiaceae_D > Telluria. Next base: position 7,929 of record CBIHRX010000059.1, on the reverse strand, counting down.
TGGACCTGGAGCGCGAGCGCGGCATCACCATCAAGGCCCAGACCGCGGCGCTGTCCTACAAGGCGCGCGATGGCCAGACCTATAACCTGAACCTGATCGACACCCCGGGCCACGTCGACTTCAGCTATGAAGTGTCGCGCTCGCTGTCCGCGTGCGAAGGCGCGCTGCTCGTCGTCGACGCGTCGCAGGGCGTGGAAGCGCAGACCGTCGCCAACTGCTATACGGCGCTGGACCTGGGCGTGGAAGTGGTGCCCATCCTGAACAAGATCGACCTGCCGCACGCCGACCCGGACCGCGCCAAGCAGGAAATCGAGGACGTCATCGGCCTCGACGCCACCGACGCCACCACCTGCTCCGCGAAGACGGGCCTGGGCGTGGAAGACGTGCTGGAAACGCTGATCGCGAAGGTCCCGCCGCCGGAAGGCGATCCGGACGGCCCGCTGCAGGCGCTGATCGTCGACTCGTGGTACGACAGCTACGTCGGCGTCGTCATGCTGGTGCGCGTCAAGAACGGCACGCTGCGTCCGAAAGACAAGATCCTCCTGATGGCGACGGGCTCGCAGCAGCTGGTCGAGCAAGTCGGCGTGTTCACGCCGCGCTCGGTGCAACTGCCGGAACTGAAGGCCGGCCAGGTGGGCTTCATCATCGCCGGCATCAAGGAATTGAAGGCCGCGAAGGTGGGCGATACCGTCACGCTGGCCTCGCGTCCGGCACCGGAGCCGCTGCCGGGCTTCAAGGAAGTGCAGCCGCAGGTGTTCGCCGGCCTGTTCCCAGTGGAAGCAAACCAGTACGACGCGCTGCGCGACTCGCTGGAAAAGCTGAAGCTGAACGACGCCGCGCTGCAGTACGAGCCGGAAGTGTCGCAGGCGCTGGGCTTCGGCTTCCGCTGCGGTTTCCTGGGCCTGCTGCACATGGACGTCATCCAGGAGCGCCTGGAGCGCGAATTCGACCAGGACCTGATCACGACCGCCCCGACCGTCGTGTACGAAGTCGTGATGCGCGACGGCTCCATGATCAAGGTCGACAATCCGTCCAAGATGCCGGAAGTGTCGAAGATCGACGAAGTGCGCGAGCCGATCGTCACCGTGAACCTGTACATGCCGCAGGAATATGTCGGCGCCGTCATCACGCTGTGTACCGGCAAGCGCGGCGTGCAGATGGACATGAGCTACCACGGCCGCCAGGTGAAACTCGTGTACGAGATCCCGATGGCCGAGATCGTGCTGGACTTCTTCGACCGCCTGAAATCCACGTCGCGCGGCTATGCGTCGATGGACTACGAGTTCAAGGAATACCGCGCGTCGGACGTCGTCAAGGTCGACATGCTGATCAACGGCGACAAGGTCGACGCGCTCGCCATCATCGTGCACCGTGCCAACGCCGCCTATCGCGGCCGCCAGGTCGCCGCGAAGATGCGCGAACTGATCCCGCGCCAGATGTTCGACGTGGCGATCCAGGCCGCGATCGGCGCCACGATCATCTCGCGCGAGAACGTCAAGGCGCTGCGCAAGAACGTGCTGGCCAAGTGCTATGGCGGCGACGTCAGCCGCAAGAAGAAGCTGCTCGAGAAACAAAAGGCCGGCAAGAAGCGCATGAAGCAGGTGGGCTCGGTGGAGATCCCGCAAGAAGCGTTCCTCGCCATCCTCCAGGTGGAAGAAAAGTAAGGAAAGAAAAACAAGAGATGAATCTGCAACCGATCCTCGGCAATTTTGCGCTCATTTTGTTCGTGGCCATGGTGATCACGGGCGTCATCTGGTGCCTGGACGTGTTCGTCCTCGCGAAGCAGCGCCGCGCGAAGGCGGACGCGGCGCTGGCCGAGTACGACGCGCGCCACGCCAAGCTGACGGCCGACGGCATCAAGGTCGACAACGGCAACCGCGCCGTGCTGGAGGCGTCGATCCTGCGCCAGCCGACGTGGGTCGAGTATTCCGGCAGCTTTTTCCCCGTGATCGCGCTCGTGTTCGTGCTGCGTTCCTTCCTGTTCGAGCCGTTCAAGATCCCGTCGTCGTCGATGGTGCCGACCCTGCTCGTGGGCGACCTGATCCTCGTGAACAAGTTCGACTACGGCATCCGCCTGCCGGTGATCAACAAGAAGATCATCGAGGTGGGCAATCCGCAGCGGGGCGACGTCATGGTGTTCAAATACCCGAAGGATATGAGCCAGGACTACATCAAGCGCGTGATCGGCGTACCGGGTGATAAAATCACCTACGAGAACAAGCGCCTGACCGTCAACGGCCAGCCGGTCGAGTACGTGCCGATGGACGATTACCTGGACGACGAGCGCCCGGTCTACCACAAGCAATTCCTGGAAAAGCTGACGAAAGCACCGCACCGCATCCTGAACATGGACGGTGCCCGCACGATCAACCTGAGCGCGGTGGAGGAGTTCCCCCATCACGAAAATTGCACCTATACCTACGATGGATTTACCTGTATCGTACCTGAGGGCAATTATTTCATGATGGGCGATAACCGCGACAACAGCGCAGACAGCCGCTACTGGGGCTTCGTGCCGGACCAGAACATCGTCGGCAAGGCTGTGTTTGTTTGGATGAACTTCAGCAACCTGAAGCGCATCGGCGGTATCCACTAAGCCGGACGCGGAGGGTGTGATGAGAAAGCGGTATCGGATCGGTGCGGAGAGCGGTGTCTCGCTGTCGGGCCTGATCGTCGTGCTGGTCGTGCTGAGTGCGGTGGCGCTGGTGGCCATCAAGGTGGTGCCGGCGTTCATCGAATACCGCGCCGTCAAGGGTGCGATCGTCAAGGCCAAGGCGGAAGCCGGCAGCGGCACCGTGCGCGAGATCCAGCAGGCGTTCGACAAGGATGCCGGCGTCAACGACGTGTCCGCCATCTCCGGCCGCGACCTCGTGATCACGCGCGACGGCGGCAGCACCGAGATCAGCTTCGCCTACGAGAAGCGGGTTCCGTTGGCGGGCAATGTCAGCCTGCTGCTGGACTTTACCGGCACCACCGACCCGAGCGGCGTCGCCGCCGCCAAGGCCGAGACGGCCGACAAGTAATACGCCGGGAGGGCGCGCGATGGGATCGGCGCGCGGCGCCGGCCCATTAGATTGGTACGACAATGAATCTTCAGTTATTGCAAACTCGCCTAGGCTATACGTTCCGGGACCCCGGCCTGCTGCAACAGGCGCTGACCCACCGTAGCCACAGCAGTCTGCATAACGAGCGCCTGGAATTCCTCGGCGACTCGATCCTGAACTGCGTCGTCGCCTCCATCCTCTACGAACGTTTTAATAACCTGGCCGAAGGCGACCTCTCGCGCCTGCGCGCCAACCTCGTCAAGCAGCAATCGCTGTTCGAGATCGCCCAGAAGCTGGAATTGTCGCAATTCCTTCGCCTGGGCGAGGGCGAGCTGAAATCCGGCGGCTTCCGCCGTCCGTCGATCCTGGCCGACACGCTGGAGGCCCTGCTGGGCGCCATCTTCCTCGACAGCGGTTTCGATGCGGCGCGCGACGCGATCCGCGCGTTCTATATTCCGCTGCTCGATTCCGTCGACCCCCGTACGCTCGGCAAGGACGCCAAGACCCTGTTGCAAGAGTTCTTGCAGAGCAAAAAGATCTCGCTGCCCACGTACAACGTCGTCGCCACGCACGGCGCCGCGCACAGCCAGGAATTCGAGATCGAGTGCCTCGTGCCGAAGCTGGGCATTCAGGTCTATGGACGCGGCGGCAGCCGTCGTGCCGGCGAACAGGCCGCGGCCCGACTGGCGCTGGAAACGGCCGAGCAGTTGCTGCAAAAAAGCCCGTCCACGGCGCGCAAGTCGCGGCCCCGGTCGGCCCAGCTGAAACTGGCGGGCATCGCCACCGACCAGAGCGAGCTGACGGTGCAGGCCGAGGAGCCGCAGTCGCAGCAGAAACAACAACAGCATCACAAGTCAGGAAACACCCCAGCATGAACATCGAGACCACCACCGAGACCAACGACACCGCACCGGAAGGCTTCCGCTGCGGCTACATCGCCATCGTCGGGCGTCCGAACGTGGGCAAGTCGACCCTGATGAACGTGCTGATCGGTGCCAAGGTGTCGATCACGTCGCGCAAGGCGCAGACGACGCGCCACCGCATCACGGGCATCCAGACCCGCGACGACGCGCAATTCATCTACGTCGACACGCCCGGCTTCCAGACCCGCCACGCGAACGCGCTGAACAAGACGCTGAACAAGACCGTGTCGAACACGCTGACGGCGTCCGACGTGATCCTGTTCCTCGTCGAGGCCGGCACGTTCGGCCCGGCCGACCAGCAGGTGCTGGACCTGCTGCCGAAGAACGTGCCCGTCATCCTCGTCATCAACAAGTCCGACCGCATGAAGGACAAGGCCGAGCTGATGCCGTTCGCGGCGAAGATTGCGGGCCTGCGCGATTTCACCGCGGTCGTGCCCGTGTCGGCGAAGCACCGCTTCCAGGTCGATGCGCTGGAAGGCGAGATCAAGCGCCACCTGCCGGAAAATCCGCCGATCTTCGGCCCGGACGACATCACGGACCGCAGCGAGAAATTCCTCGCGGCCGAGATCGTCCGCGAAAAAGTCTTCCGCCTGCTGGGCGACGAGTTGCCGTACACGAGCACCGTCCTCATCGAACAGTTCCAGCAGGAAGGCAATTTGCGCCGCATCTTCGCCGCCATCCTCGTCGAGCGCGACACGCACAAGTCCATGATCATCGGGAACAAGGGCGCGCGCCTGAAAGAGATTTCCACGCAATCGCGCCTCGACATGGAAAAACTGTTCGGCGGTCCCGTGTACCTGGAAATCTGGGTCAAGGTGAAGTCCGGCTGGGCCGACAACGAAGCGGGCCTGCGCGCTTACGGTTACGAGTAACAAGCCGGGGTATCATCTCCGCATGCCCAGCCGCGACGACGAACTCATCGATAACGACAACGACGCCCATGCACCGGCGACAGCGAGTGCAAAGCGCCGCGCGCCTGCGCGCGAAGGTCGTATCGTCGGCCAGCCTGGTTTCGTGCTGCACAGCTATCCGTACAAGGAAACGAGCCTCATCGTCGACCTGTTTACGCGCGACCACGGCCGCATCGGCGTCGTCGCGAAAGGCGCGAAACGGCCGCATTCGAAACTGCGCGGCGTGCTGCAGACGTTCCAGCCGCTGTCCGTGTCCTTTTCGGGCAAGTCCGAGCTGCGCACCTTGATCGACGCCGAATGGGTCGGCGGCATGCTGCCCATCGAAAAAACCGCGCTGCTCTGCGGCTTTTATCTCAATGAATTGCTGGTGAAACTGCTGGCGCGCGACGATGCGCATCCCGCGCTGTTTAATCACTACGTCGCCACATTGAACGAACTGGCGCACGGCGAACCGGCGCCGATCGCCTTGCGAAAATTCGAACGGGCCTTACTTAAGGAAACCGGGGTCGCCGCCGACCTCACGCGCTGCACGACGACGCGCGCCCCGGTCGAGCCGGACGGCCTGTACGTCGTCGACCCGGAACGCGGCGCGCGCACGGCACAGGCGGTGGAGTCGTGGCCGGTGGTGTCCGGCAAGACGCTCGTCGACATGGAACGCGAAGACTATGCCGACCCGCAGACGAAGGCGCAGAGCAAGCAGCTGATGCGCTTCCTGCTGGCCTATCACCTGGGAGGCGCGCCGCTGAACACGCGCCAGATTTTGATCGACCTGATGCAGCTTTAAGAACAAAGACTACGACCATGAGCTTCCTGCAACCCGCCGGCCAGGTGATCGACCTGGGCGTGAACATCGACCACATCGCCACCGTCCGCAACGCGCGCGGCACCGTCTATCCCGACCCGCTGCGCGCCGCGCTGCTGGCCGAGCAGGCGGGCGCCGACCTGATCACCCTGCACCTGCGCGAAGACCGCCGCCACATCAAGGACGCCGACGTGCTGGCCATCCGCCCGCAGCTCGCGACGCGCATGAACCTGGAAGCGGCCGTCACGCAGGAAATGATCGACTTCGCGTGCAAAGTGAAACCGCAGGACGTGTGCCTCGTGCCGGAACGCCGCGAAGAAGTGACGACGGAAGGCGGCCTGGACGTCATCCGCTACCAGAAGGAAGTCGAGGCCGCGATCCGCCAACTGAAAGGCGAGGGCATCCGCGTCTCGCTGTTCATCGACGCGGACGAACAGCAGATCGCCGCCGCGGCGGCCGTCGGCGCGCCCGTCATCGAACTGCACACGGGCCGCTACGCCGAGGCCGAAAACGCCGAGGAGCACGCGCGCGAACTGGAACGCATCAAGGTGGGCGTGCGCGCCGGCGTGAAGCACGGCCTGCGCGTGAACGCGGGCCATGGCCTGCATTACACGAACGTGCAGCCGATCGCGGCGATCCCCGAGATCCACGAGCTGAACATCGGCCACGCGATCGTCGCGCACGCGCTGTTCGCAGGTTTCGAAAACGCGGTGCGCGAAATGAAGGCGATCATGGTCGCGGCGCGCCTGGGCGTGTCGTATGCCGCGAAGGGGCAGGTGTGATCTACGGGATCGGCACGGACATCGTCCAGATCTCGCGCGTCGAGGCTGCGTTGAAGCGCAGCGGCGAGCGCTTCGCCGAAAAGATCCTCGGTCCCGAGGAACTCGTCAAATACCACGCCCGCCGCGCCAAGAACGAGGTGCGGGGGCTGCGCTTCCTGGCCACGCGGTTCTCGGCCAAGGAGGCGTTCTCGAAAGCGATCGGCCTGGGCCTGCGCATGCCCATGACCTGGCGCTCGGCCCAGATGCTCAACGCCCCGAGCGGCAAGCCGATTATCGTATGCAACGGGGCGCTCGATGAATTCATGCGGACGCACCGGCTCACGGCCCAGGTGACGATCAGCGACGAAGCCGACTACGGCGTCGCGTTCGTCATCGTCACCCAGGCCCCCGAAGGAGCGTCCGCTGCCTAGGTGCAGTGGAAGTGAAAGACGACATCGCAGTACCCGCGCGGCGCAAGACGCCGCCGGCCCCGGCGAAAGCCCCGCGCGCCCGTCCGGATGCGTGGCAAGCCATGAAAGAGGAATTGATCGCGACGATGACGAAGGATGCGGAATCCCCCGTGCGCCCCACCGAGGCGGCGCGCGAACAAATCCTGGCGACGGTAGCGAAGCTGCCGGACCTGCCGGGCGTGTATCGCTATTTCGACGCGGAAGACAGGGTCCTCTACGTCGGCAAGGCGCGCAACCTCAAGAAGCGCGTGTCGAGCTATTTTCAGAAGACGCTGTCGAGCCCCCGCATCGCGATGATGGTGTCGCAGATCGCGCGCCTGGAAACGACGGTGACGCACAGCGAGGCCGAAGCGCTGATCCTGGAAAACAACCTGATCAAGTCGCTCAAGCCGCGCTACAACATCCTGTTCCGCGACGATAAGTCGTACCCGTATTTAAAACTGACGGCGGGCGACTATCCGCGCATGGCCTATTACCGCGGCGCGCTGGACAAGAAGAACCAGTACTTCGGGCCGTTCCCGAGCGCGTGGGCCGTGAAGGAATCGATGCAGCTGCTGCAGAAGGTGTTCATGCTGCGCACGTGCGAGGACAGCGTCTTCGCCAACCGCACGCGGCCCTGCCTGCTGCACCAGATCGGGCGCTGCAGCGGGCCGTGCGTGGACCTGATCGCACCGGAAGACTACAAGCGCGACGTCGACAACGCGGCGAAATTCCTGCGCGGCCGCCAGACCGAGGTGCTGGAAGAACTCGAGAAGAAGATGCTCGCGTACGCCGAGGACCTGAAATTCGAGCAGGCGGCGAGCGTGCGCAACCAGATCCAGGCGCTGTCGCGCGTGCTGCACCAGCAGAGCATGGAGACGACGGGCGATGCGGACGTCGACGTCATCGCCGTCGTCGTGCAGGGCGGACGCGCGTGCGTCAATCTCGCCATGGTGCGCGGCGGCCGCCACCTGGGCGACCGCGCCTACTTCCCCACGCAGGTGGGCGAGGCGATGGACGAATGCCCGATCGAAGTGGA
>CBIHRX010000058.1:0-26438 GCA_966212555.1 uncultured Massilia sp. | reverse complement strand
CCAGGGACCTGCGGATTAACAGTCCGTCGCTCTACCGACTGAGCTATCAGGGAATAGTGTTCGTATTATAGCCGCCCACCTGCGGCTTGCACAGGCTGGGCACCCAACCGTGCTGAAATCTGGCTCCCCGACCTGGACTCGAACCAGGGACCTGCGGATTAACAGCCAAATTTTTCAGCTATTTTAACCGATTTTTGGCCCGCCCTCGCCCGTCAAGCATCGTCAAGAAGCGCCAGAAGTGTCACGCTCATTTTAACAGATCAGCTCGATCTTACTCAAGCATCACGCATGATTGTTGCCTCTGGCACAATCCCTGAGGAGCAAGTCATGGATGACATCTTGCAATATTACCCCGGCGTGCAAGAGGTTCTGCGCGTCGTCACTGCGGCGTTCGACCCTCTAGCTGAACCTGATGAGAACTTTCACCGCCTGGCAAAGGCGGTTGTGATCGGAGCGCTGATTGACCGGCGAGAGATGCACCCAAACGACCTCCACCAGCTACTCGCCGCGATCCAAGGCGATTATGGATGCTGGATGGACTGGTCGAAAAGGCCATCATCGAAGCGGACTTTGCTTCTATCAGCCCCAGTCCTAACCACCTCCGTGAGCTCCTGCTTGCATCGATGCACATGGCGACCATCTACATCTGGGCCGACTATAAGCGTGCCGAACCTCAGTAGGTGTACTCACACAGTCTCGCATTTGCCCCTGTTCGCAGCTCCGCAAGGCACGCCGCCGCTACAGTTCTCGGCCAGAAAACCGATGAGGTTGTTCATCGCTCCTACATTCGCTGAATAAATGACAAAGCGGGCGTCCTGCTTGGCGACCAGTAATTTAGCGTGCGATAGCTCCTTCAAGTGGAAGGAGAGCGATGACGGCGCAACGTGGACGGCCTCCGCGATCTTGCTCGCTGCCATACCAGATGGTCCAACCTCCACCAGCAAACGGAAGACGGCCAGGCGGCTTTCCTGCGCAAGGGTGCAAGGGCAGCCAAGTCATAGATGAGATCCACGAGTCACTCTATTTCGATAATTCGACAACTATGCCGTTTCCAGAATCTCGGTTGGAGGAAGATCTTAGTTGCTTTTACTACACTCGACCTGTCGTCCTTACAATGTGATAGACATTTTCTGCTACGCAAGTGTTACTATATCTACCATATTTAGCATGCTGGGAGCATGACGATGAGTGGAGCGACCAAAAACCCATACTCCGCTTGCGAGCAAGGTCTTGGATATATCTACCAAGCTAGGTTCGCTTTACTCAAACTAATGCAATTGCCTGAAGAGACTTCCCTTTTAATCGAAAAGGATGATGATCTCGACTTTGTGGACGAAACCGGCATCAAGACCTTGGCTTCGCTGAAGCACAAAGCTAGGGGAGATCGTTTAACCGACCTCTCCCTCGATTTTTGGAAATCGCTTCGAATTTGGTTGTCCCGCTACATACGCGATCAGCGCAGCCAGTCAAACTTGCGATTCTTTCTGTTTACGACAGCAGAAGTCCCACCGACGTCATTCCTACGCCATTTTCTCCCTGACGCTGCTCCGCTCGAAGATAACGAAACAATCTCGCAAATTGCTGAGAATGTGCTTGCTGAAAGCTCATCAGCGCAGATCAAGACTATTGGCGAAGAATTCGGCGAGCTCACCGACGAGGAAAAAGAAGATTTTCTTTCTCGCATTTTCATTTTTCACGAAGGGCCTCGGATTACGGACATTCCTAAAACAATTCAAGATCAGCACATGCGCACGACACGCCGTGATTTTCGTGCAGCCATTTACGAGCGCCTTGAAGGATGGTGGGATAACACAGTAATAAATCTGATGTCCGGGATGCGGACTGAACCAGTCTATGGCTATGAAGTCTCGGACAAGCTGTCAGCTTTTGCCGAAGAATATAAATCAGACAACCTTCCTATTACGTTTCGAGGGAAAGAGCCAGCCATTGAGATCGATACCGATAACGATCCTCGCCTGTTCGTCATGCAGCTAAGAGAGATTGGCATCGGATCGAATAGAATACGCAATGCGATATTGGATTATTACCGCGCTTTTGAGCAACGGTCAGCTTGGGCGCGCGAAAATCTTTTGATTTCTGGCGAAATTGAAGAATACGAAGATCGACTTGTTGATGAATGGTCGAGGTACAAGGACGTAATCTTCGAGAATCTGACAGAGGAAAGTGCCGAGCAAGCCATACAAGAGGCGGGAAAAGCACTTTATCAGTGGGCGGACCTTGAGAGCGGGAAGATTACCGCGTTAAGGATTAGGGAACGCGTTACTGAACCGTATGTAATCCGGGGCGGTCTCCACATACTGGCAAATAGAGAACCGATCCCTCGCGTCTACTGGCATCCCCATTTCATAAGCCGTCTAAGTGAGCTGTTGGGGGTAGCAGCATGAAGAGCTGGGATCAACGGCCTTTTGAGATTCGAAATCTTTTTAACCCTGCTTTCTGCGGTCTAGTATTACACAGGGCAATGCAAGGCTTTGAAGAAATTGACCCCGACGGCATTCCTTTTTCGCTTTCACTATTAATTTTACCACTCTGCCTGCATAAATATACGCGAGAAGTCGTTGCCAACAACCCCCGTCGATATTTACTGAAGAATATTGCGGATAACCCTCAGCTTCTGGTGGAATTCCCGGCACGCACAAAGGATCTTCTGCCGTTCACATTTGAAGCTCTTGGCATTCTGATGCAACACGGTTGTTTCGAGGTCACTCCGGATGGCAAGCTTAAAATTGTCAAAAAACGCGTTCGAGCAACAGTCAGGGGTACTGAGGAGTCAATCTCGTGCCAGAACGTTGCAAAAATTATCGGCAAGGAATTTGCGCGAATAAATGATCGCGTAACGATTTACACGTCTTTGGGGGTCCGTCCATGAAAATTAAATCTATTCATATTTACAGCCATGATGGCCAACGAAGAGACCTAAAATTTAAGGATGGCTTGAACGTAATTACGGGACGTTCCTCAACTGGTAAATCTGCTCTTTCAGAGATTATCGAATATTGTATGGGGCGCTCGACCTTTAACGTCCCAGAAGGAGTCATTCGCGACAAGGTATCATGGTTTGCCGTAATTTATAAGTTCCCTCACGAAGAAGTACTAATAGCAAAGCCTGCGCCTCGCTCAGGCGGAGCAAGTTGCAGCACCGCGATGCTACGAAGAGGATCTGGTCTTACCCCTCCCCCTTTCTCTGGACTCGTCGTCAACACCGACGATGACAGCGTTTCGAATTTGCTTTCCAGTTTGCTTGGGATACCCGTCAACAGAACGGCAGTCCCATTAGAGAGTAGCCGGGAAAGTTATGATGCGAATATAAAGCACACGCATTATTATCTTTTTCAAAAACAAGGTCTTGTTGCCAACAAAGATCAACTACTGTACAGGCAGAACGAATCATTTCAGCCTCAGGCAATCCGCGATACTTTACCTATTTTATTAGGCGTTTCATCTAACGACCGGTTCGAACTAGAAGCCAAATTTCGCGCAGCAAATCGAGAATTAAAGCTCAGCACAAAGCTATTGGAACAGGCTCGGGCGTCAATAGACACATCTCATCAAAAGGCCTTGGGGTTATATTCCGAAGCTGTGGCAGTTGGTATCACTCCCAATAATGGGATAACTGACCTTATTGGTGCACTTCGTTCCATATTGGATTGGAAACCGCAAGCGACTTCCGATGACGATGGCAAAAAACTCACGAGAATAGAGGAAGAACTTGTCCAACTCCGCAAGGAGCGTCGTACCATACAATCACGAATTGATGCTGCCCGGCAGTTCTCCAAAAAGGCTGGGAGCTTTGAGCACGAAGTAGCTGAACAAAAAGATAGACTCTCTTCAATTCACGCTCTACCTAAAAGCAAGATGGGTGAATGGCAGTGGCCATTCTGCGAAAAGGATTTAGCGATGGAATCTCCCATCGCCAGTGTCCTGTTGAATGAATTATCCTCTTTGGAACAGGAAATGAACGTTGTTGCTGGCGAAAGGCCGCGTTTAGAAGCCTTCCTGAATGAAGAGCAGAATAAGGTCCAGCTGTTAGCCGACGCAATCCAAGAAAAAGAAATCGAGTTATCTTCGGTTATCGCGGCAAATGAAGTTATGACTCAGGTGGCGAACAGGAACACTGCAGCCGCACGGGTAGTGGGCCGTATCAGCCTATTCCTTGAGGATTTGGTTCCTGAAAAGGAATTGGCCATGCAGGAGGCGCAACAAAGACGTCTTAAGCTCAAGGTCGCTGCTCTTGCAGAACAGATAGACGCAGATGATAGCAATCAGAGATTCGTTTCGATATTGAATAATATCTCTATCCAAATGTCTAAATACATTGAGGAGTTCGATGCGGAGTTTAGTGCCTTCCCCTCACGGTTTGATTTAACGAATATTACCGTTGTCTTCGACCGTCCTGAACGGCCTGTTCCAATGGCACGCACCGGCGGAGGCGAGAACCACCTGGCTTATCATCTTTCTGCAATCTTAGCGCTCCATTATTTCGCAGCAAAGAATGGTCGCCCTATTCCGCAATTCCTGCTCATAGATCAACCGACCCAAGTCTATTTCCCTTCGGAACAAAGTTATAAAGAAGCTGGCGGCTCTGTTCAAAAGACAGAGGCTGACGCGGATTTGGTCGCGGTCCGCCGATTGTTCCAACTACTCTTGAAGTTCACTCAGAAAGAAGTACCTGGCTTTCAAATTATTGTGACTGAGCATGCAAATCTTAGTGACGACTGGTTCCAGGATGCCTTAGTAGAGCGACCATGGACAAAGCCACCAGCGCTGGTCCCAGAAGACTGGACTACGTAGTTTGAAGGCGCGACCTGGTGGCGGTCTCTAGACCACGCACCTTGCATATGAGTTATTGACAATATGACTACCCTTCCTTGCGCTTAAAGTAGCGAAATGTCCGAAATTTGTATATTTTTTTCGGACATTTTTTCCTTGCAAGATGTCCGAAATTTGTATATCTTTTTCGGACAGGAGAAGCTATGTCGGACATTGTTGACAAAATTACAGCGCAGCTCGATACCGCAGACAAAGGACACGTTTGGGTCCCTACAGACTTTGCGCATCTCGGCTCTCGTGACGTGATAGACAAAACTTTGCAGCGCATGGTGCAGCGCGGCATACTTCGCCGAATCGACCGAGGGCTCTATGACAAGCCTCACATCAACAGTCTGACGAAACGGCCCACCACCCCAGACTATAGAGCCGTTATCGAAGCAGTTGCCCGGCGCGACAACCTTCGGCTCCTTGTAGATGGGATGACAGCCGCGAACGATCTCGGACTTACTGACGCGGTTCCCGCTCACGTAACGATCTATACCGACACACGACGCCGTTCGATCCAGCTCGACAAGCTGACGATTGAATTCAAGATGGCAGCATCCAGTCGTCTGTACTGGGCCGGTCGGCCAGCGATGCGGCTTGTTCAAGCACTGCGCTGGCTTAAGGATATGCTCACGGTTGACGACAGCCATGTGCAGAAGCGAATTCGTAAAATCCTGAAAGATCCGCTTCAGGGCCAACGCATCCAGGACGACTTAGCACAAGGTTTCAATGTCCTCCCATCGTGGATGCAGGACTACCTACGCCCTTTCATTGATGCCTCATCCTTAACGTGGTCCAGCGATCGCTGGCCCAACAACAACATACATAACTAAGCGCCATTCGAGGACTACGTTGAATCCAAATTTCGAGACGATCATTAAAGCAACGGAGGACGAGCGTCGGGATCTGTTTCTTACCGTAGCAAGCAAGCTGGGCACAGCCGTACAAAACGTTGAGAAGGATTTCTGGGTTTGTTGGACATTAGACCTTCTCTTCAACGGTCTAGAGAAGGACAACCCACGTCTACTGTTCAAAGGTGGAACCTCACTGTCGAAAGCTTATAGCCTGATTTCACGCTTCTCAGAAGACATCGACATTACGGTGTTTCGCGAGGATTTAGGGCAGCCTACCGACATGGCTGAGCTTGACTCCCTCAGTGGCAAGCAACGTCGGAAAAGACTCGATGCGGTTCGAGGCGCGTGCCAGGCACATATCAATGGCGCATTGATCGAACAACTGCGCCAAAAAATTGCCTCCATCCTCCCGGAGGGAAGCTTTCGTCTTGAGGCTGATCCCGACGATGCGGACCAGCAGACCCTGCTTTTCTGGTATCCCGCCGTTACTGTCAGGACAGATGACTATATTCGCTCGGCCGTTAAAATCGAATGTGGCGCAAAATCAGCACTTGACCCTCATGTCGAGGCAACCGTTACCCCTTATATCGCCGACGCGCTTCCGGAGCTCGATCTCACGATTACCAATGTCGTCACAGTAAAACCTGAGCGAACTTTCTGGGATAAAGTGGTGATCCTTCATGGCCTCAACCAATGGCACGCGCGTCGCGGCGAACTTCGCCATGGCGGGCAACGTGTATCACGTCATTACTATGACGTTTACCGTTTGTTGCAATCTGAATCATCAGCGGAATGGTTGGCGGACACCGCATTGGCAGAGGATTGCGCCCGGCATGCTCGCCTCTTTTTTGGAAGCGCGGACCTGGGGCTTGAGAGTGCAAAAGCAGGGACTTTTACCTTAACACCTCCAGATGCCATGCACGACGCATTGCGGCGTGACTACACGGCGATGGCAGGAATGATCTTTGGCGAAGTTCCTGCATTGGATGATGTACTTGTGAGCATCAAAGATCTTGAGGCTAGGGCAAACGCTTTTGCATCTGAATCAATCCGAGAAGCTAGCCAAAATCAAGATCCAGCTGAGTAAAGACGAACACTGTGCTCAGCCACTTTTATTAGAAAGAAGCTTTAGCCAAAAAACGAGAAGTTTTTGATGAGCGAACCGGACAAAAAAGAAATCTGGACGCCCTACCAGGCGTTCTACATCCAGAGCATGTTATTTAATACCGAAGCCATTTTCAGATCGGTATCACAAGTTCAGGCATTGATGGCTGTTACAAGCCAGAACAACCCCGAAGACCCCTATTCACCTCTCTACGGCGGGCGCTTCCTGAACGAACTGCAAAATATCGTTTTGAACTCGGCTGCGCTATCACGTTATTTCTGGCCTGTCCGGAAAAACCATCATTGGCGTGGTGAACAACTTCGGGAAGTATTTCAAATCGATGAGAACAGCGCTTTGCACTCCAGAGATCTACGCAATGCGATAGAGCATTTTGACGAGAAGCTTGACACATACCTAGAAAGAGGCATTGTTGGGCAAATACTCCCGGAATATATTGGCCCCTTTTCCGAATCCTCAGGCATTCCCATTCATATATTCCGTGGGTACTACGTAGACATCGGCGTTTTTCAACTATTAGACAATCAATATGAAGTTCAGCCCATTATTGATGAGGGCGCCCGCATTCATCAACAACTAAGAAAGATGGATGAGTCGGGCAGCGTTTTCCTTCGAAAATCTAAATCTCCACGAATGAACCCACACGAATAAGAGAACTGACTAATGAATAAATGCGCATATTGCTTGTCTACAGGCCCCTTTACAAAAGAGCACATATGGCCGAAAGCGCTCATTCAAAAGTACGAAGCCCTTAAAACTTACAACCCGAAATCTAATAAATTTTATACCGGCGAAGCCGTTATCAAAGACGTTTGCGCCGAATGCAACAATAAGAGATTAAGCCCCCTCGACAACTACTTGAGCCAGCTCTACGACAACTTCTTCCACAATATTCTCAGTCCAGGAGAGGCAGCAGATTTCGAGTTCGATTATTCGCTCTTACTGCGAGCCCTGCTTAAAATCTCATACAACTCAACACGCGCCTCGGATAACGAGAAGAGCAAAATTCTTCATAAAAATTTTGCCAACTTCATTGCCAATGGTGGCTACGCACGTAAAATGATGTTGCGCTTACAAATCGTGACGAGCTCTAGGGCGGTTAACCTCACTGATCATTCAGAGCACATCATGGCCCCGGATCTAATGAGATGTGGGATTGTTTCTTACGATGGCCCCCTAGCACATCGCTTCTGCATTCGCATGATTGCGATTAACAGTTTTTGGTTCTACCTCATCGTCCCATACAAGGACGAGGCAGAACATAAATGGAAAGAGCTTCTAAACGGCCTCGTGAATTGGACAACACCAACCGGTGTATTGATTGAAACAAATACGAAGAAAATTCACATCCCGGTCGGCAAAACCACTTATATGCACCGAGACCTGCTCGGCTCACTACTTCAAGCCCAGGCTTAGGAACCCTACATCCAAACGCCATTAGAATTTCCGGTTTTTTTCCGTAATAAGCATGGAGACCAAAAGAAATTTAGGAATTTTTTGTTCTCGATTTGTTCTCCATTTTGGGGAATCAATCTTGAATGAATGACACTCCGTTTTTTAGCTTTAGCGGCCTAGCCTTCAAGACGCCGGGGGATGAGGCCGAAGAAAGCATGAATATCCAGATCGCCATGGAGAAGCTGAGACAGTTCGCCATGAACAGATCTGACCAAGAGGCCGCCGCGACTGCCCTAGCCTTTTTAGAACGTAAGTTCCCACAACTAAAGCCGCTGGCAGACCAAATGCGGTTTGCGCTGTCTTGGGATGATTTCGATCCCAGCGACCAGAAACGAAAACTCGCGGTTCGAGCCTATAATGATCTCGCAGACCGGCTTAATGGAAATGGCGTGCATCGTTGAGGGCCGCATAAAAAAAGCGCTTCACACTTCGTGACTGGAAATCCTTTTCAGCACTACCCGACGCTGCACCGAACTATTAGGCGGCAAAACTAATTTTTTAGCGAGATTCCAAGGGAGGCCAGCACGGAATTTAACGCGCTTTCGCACTCAGCTACAAGAGCGCGAAAATGCTCCCGGAGCGACCCATGATCGGTCCGGGCCTTAACTTCCGCTGCACGCTTCTTCTCGACTGTAGCATGCCCTTTAACTTCTGACCGAAGCGCATGTAAGCGCTGCATTGGCAAAACCAGCGCTTTCGCAGAGTCATCGGAGTGGCCTGTTGCAGAAAGCACTTCTTGAAGCACGCGAACACTTCCCCAAGCTCCTTCAACAGTACGCCCCACCGCAAGCGCCCGCAGAGGCTTAGCAAGAAAACCTTCAACGAGGAGTTGGTCCAGAGCCAGTATTTCATCGGCCCACTCTTTAACGGAATCGGTCGCCGGGTAATGAACAGCATCAGCCAGCTCTTCGCCGCGCTTCTTCCACCATGCGGGCGGTGCCGCGTCCAACTGCGCGATTGTATGCTTGAGAGCGCTCAACGGCTCATGCTCAAGATACCAATCTCCGACGATATCCGTCTGCATTGCGCGCCGTGATATCGGTCCTTTCGGCCATTCATTGAAGGCCTGCCAGTAGAGTTGTTCTTCGTAGGGCAAATCCGCAAGATAACCAATATAAGTATGCACCTGCCCCGCTTCATTGATATCGTATGTTTTCAGATACCAGGCGTTTCTACAAGTGAGGCTACGGTCGTCAAAAGTATATTTCTCAGGATCTGCTTTAAATCGATGCAATACTTCTGATCGAAAAAAAGCTGGAGAAATCTCCCAAGGCAAGTCAGACTTCTGAAAATAATTTGATAGACAGGATGGGTCACATGATGTCTCAACGTTCACCCCATTTTTTCTGTCAAAAATTTTGAACGTGGCATATTTTTTCTTCGCAGGATTTTCCTCGTCTTTCCACTGCTTAACCAACTGCGCGACTGTAACCTGCGGACGCACAACCATAACGCCATTGCAAAAGCTGCCTTGGCCATCGGTGCCACCGTGATAGTAAAGGTCCGTGCTTCCCTTATCGAAGTGATCGATATCACCCCATCCAGCAAAATTACTCCAGCGAACACGCGTAAAGTCAAACCGGATGACAAGGCATTGCTTGGACAGTGCCATGAACTTATCCAGGTCGGCACGTTTAATAGTGACGACGTTTAGGGACTCCCACTCGCTTTCCCCGTCTTGCCGCATGACACGTATTACATCCTCAATATCGCCATAATTATCTAGCCGACAATACGCATTTCGTTCTGGAACAAAATATAAATCGAGGCTATGGACGAGCTTTTGGCTCAGTTCGATTGGCGTAGGTCCTTTAGTAACAGCAGTGAAATTCCTTCGGAAAATAAGCTTCTCACCGCCGTCAAGTGCATCGGAAACGGACGCTAGCGGCGGCTCCAAATACATACGATGCCCTTTCCCGCCGCCCCAAGCCCGCTCAATGCGCCAACTATCGTCAGTAGCCGGAGGGTTCCGATGGTGCAGTTCAGCGATGCTTTCCTGGGTGAGTTTCCGTACCAAGCCGAGCACACCATGGATCAATACACCTTTGGTGCTTGCGTAAATAACAATTTCGTCATTTAGAGCATTCTGGTGCAGGAAGCTGAGCGAATCTTCCGCCGCTACGAGCCAGTCGTTTACGTTGCTGCCCGGCACTTTCGAGATCGCCAGCAATTCTTCCAGTTTGAATGGGCGCATACCACTCCAAGCTTAATAAGCTGTTTGTAAGAGGGAAATAGTGCCACGAGGTAGGCACATGAGCAACGTCCAACTGCCTAGCGCCGTCGGCTAACGTCGGTTGACCGATCCGGATCTGGGCTGCCGCTACCGGAATCGTTTCCAGCCCGCCCCTCATCACGCTGACTTGCTGCCTGCCGAAAGGCGTTGGTAAGGTCCGGTGCAGGCGCATGATGGGCGTCTTTTGCTCTCGCAAACGTACGTAGCAAGTCCGGCACATCGCTACGCTTCCGGTTATCGTTCCGGACAATTTGGGCCAGAGACGGTATCGTCCCCTCCTCTCCTCTAGCCCGGTCACGCGCATAACGCCTGTGGTCGCGGTCAAACGCCGCTAACTCACGCTTCTCGATGCGCTCCAAGGCCTGAGCGCGCCGCTCGACCGCTTGCGTTTGCACCTTCAAACGAAACTTAAGCGCCTTTTCTTCTTCCTGCTGCTTGCGATCAAGGCATCATTGAAGAGTTATCGCGATCTACAGCGCATTTGTCGCATGCTGGACGTGTATTTGAGTCTTCGGACGCTCGATGAAATCACAGGCGATGTGATCTGGTCGATTGTCCAAAAAGAGCTCAAGCGCGGCAACAAGCCAGCAACGGTCAATCGCTATCTGGCGTTGATCCGGAATTTGCTCCGCACAGCGCGGGATGAATGGCAGTGGATTGATACTTTTCCTTTGATCCGCCTGCTGCCGGGTGAAGTCGAACGCGACCGGTGGCTGACGCGGGAGGAAACGGACAGGCTGATCAAGGTCTGCCCGCCGCATCTGGCGGCACTCATCCGGTTTGCCTTATCGACCGGCTGCCGCGCCAGCGAGATTACGGGGCTGGAATGGGAACGTGTGGATCTGGACAGGCGGACCGCCTGGCTGAACCGCACCAAGAACGGCACGTCGCGCGGCGTGCCGCTGAACAGGGACGCAGTAGCTGTACTGGAGGAGCAAAATCGGCAAGCATTCTCAGTTCTGCTTTACCTATCGCGGCGCGCCGATCCGCTGGGACGTCACCAACACGGCCTGGCACAACGCGCTAGAGAAGGCAGGCTTGAGCGATGTGCGCTTTCACGATCTGCGCCACACCTGGGCGTCATGGCATCGGCAGGCTGGGACGAGCTGCGACGAGCTGAAGGACCTGGGGGGATGGAAGTCGCGCAAAATGGTGGACCGGTACGCGAAGTTTGCGACCGAGAACCTGACCGTCGCGGCGGCAAGGATCGAGAGCAGCAAGCAGGGGGGCAACGTGATACGGCTGTCACGTTTGTGTCACGGCCCAAAATGACAAAGGGCTACGCAAGCGCGTAACCCTTTGATTATTCTGGCTCCCCGACCTGGACTCGAACCAGGGACCTGCGGATTAACAGTCCGTCGCTCTACCGACTGAGCTATCAGGGAATTGTCTTTCGCCACGACCGATGCCGCAGCGAAAGAAGCGAGATTTTAGAGAACTTTTGCGATGGCGTCAACGACGCGATCGATGTTCTTCGAGTTCAGCGCGGCCACGCAGATGCGGCCGGTGTCCACGGCGTAGATCGATTCGGCGCGCAGTTTCTCGACCTGGTCCTTCGTCAGGCCCGAGTACGAAAACATGCCGACCTGCTCGCGCACGAACGCGAAGTCCTTGCCCGGTGCCATTTCGGCCAGCTTCTTGACCAGCTCGTCGCGCATCTGCTTGATGCGGACGCGCATGCCGGCCAGCTCGTCTTCCCACAGCTGGCGCAGTTCCGGCGTCGACAGGACGGTCGCGACGACCTTGCCGCCGTGCGTCGGCGGGTTGGAGTAGTTGGTGCGGACGATGCGCTTCAGCTGCGACAGCAGGCGGGCCGCCTCTTCCGCGGTCGATGCGACGACGGACAGCGCGCCCACGCGCTCGCCGTACAGCGAGAACGACTTCGAGAACGAGTTCGACACCAGCAGCGGGCCGGCGGTGTCGGTGAAGCGGCGGACGACGGCGCCGTCTTCGGCGATGCCGTCGCCGAAGCCCTGGTAGGCCATGTCGAGGAACGGGATCAGGTTGTTGGCACGCACGACCTCGATCACCTGGCCCCACTGGTCGGCGTTCAGTTCGGCGCCGGTCGGGTTGTGGCAGCAGGCGTGCAGGACGACGATCGCACCTTCCGGCATCGCTTTCAGCGCGGCCAGCATGCCTTCGAAGTTGACGCCGTGCGTGGCCGCGTCGTAGTAGGCGTAGTTGTTGACGGTGAAGCCGGCGCTTTCGAACAGCGCGCGGTGGTTTTCCCAGCTCGGGTCGCTGATGTAGACTTGCGAATCCGGCGAGAAGCGCTTCAGGAAGTCGGCGCCGATCTTCAGCGCGCCGGTGCCGCCCAGGGCTTGCACCGTGACTGCACGTTTCTCTTGAATTACGGCGCTGTCGGCACCAAATACGAGTTCTTGCACAGCCTTGTCGTACGCACCCAGGCCTTCGATCGGCAGATAGGTACGGGGCGTCGGCTGCTCCATCAACTTCGCTTCCGCTTTCTGAACGCACTCCAGCAGCGGTACTTTCCCGTTGTCATCGTAGTAGACGCCCACGCCCAGATTGATCTTGGCGGGGTTGGTATCTGCGTTGAAGGCCTCGGTGATGCCGAGGATCGGATCGCGGGGAGCCATGGCGATGGCGCTGAAGATGCTGGCAGAAGCTGGGGAATTCATCGTGATAAACTTGGTTTGTCGGCTGGGTTTCGCAGCGGTTGTATAGATAGGCGGTCTGGACGATGCCAGATCGCAGGCGGATTCTCATTCTAGCAAAGGTCTGATCCAATGGCAGATTTATCGGTTGCAAATTCACCAGCACCCACGGTCATCACGTTCCCGGATTCCCCGTTCAAGCTGCACCAGCCCTTCCCGCCCGCGGGCGACCAGCCCACGGCGATCGATGGCCTGGTGGAAGGCATCGAGGACGGCCTGATGTACCAGACGCTGCTCGGCGTGACCGGTTCCGGCAAGACTTATACGATGGCCAACGTGATCGCCAGGGCCGGCCGTCCGGCGATCGTGTTCGCCCCGAACAAGACCCTCGCGGCCCAGCTGTATGCGGAGTTCCGCGAGTTTTTCCCGCAGAATGCCGTCGAGTATTTCGTCTCGTACTACGATTACTACCAGCCGGAAGCGTACGTGCCGCAGCGCGACCTGTTCATCGAAAAGGACTCGTCGATCAACGAACACATCGAGCAGATGCGTTTGTCGTGCACGAAGTCGCTGATGGAACGGCGCGACGTCGTCATCGTCGCGACCGTGTCGGCCATCTACGGTATCGGTAATCCGAACGAGTACCACAAGATGATTCTCACGTTGCGCACGGGCGACAAGGTCGCGCAGCGCGACGTCATCGCGCGCCTGATCCAGATGCAGTACACGCGCAACGAAATGGACTTCGCGCGCGGCACGTTCCGCGTGCGCGGCGACACGATCGACATCTTCCCGGCCGAACACGCCGAGCTCGCGATCCGCGTCGAGATGTTCGACGACGAGATCGAATCGCTGCAACTGTTCGATCCGCTGACCGGCAAGGTGCGCCAGAAGATTCCGCGCTTCACCGTGTACCCCGGCTCGCACTACGTCACCGGCCGCGCCACCGTGCTGAAGGCGGTCGATTCCATCAAGGCCGAGCTGCGCGACCGCCTGGAAGAATTCCGCCAGCAGGGCAAGCTGCTGGAAGAACAACGCCTCGAGCAACGCACCCGTTTCGACCTCGAGATGCTGGCCGAAGTCGGCTTCACGAAGGGCATCGAGAACTACTCGCGCCACCTGTCCGGCTCGATGCCGGGCGAGCCGCCGCCCACCCTGATCGACTACCTGCCGAAAGACGCGCTGATGTTCATGGACGAGTCGCACGTGATGATCGGCCAGCTGAACGCCATGTACAACGGCGACCGTTCGCGCAAGGTGAACCTCGTCGACTACGGTTTCCGCCTGCCCTCCGCGCTCGACAACCGGCCGCTGAAATTCTCGGAATTCGAGAACAAGATGCGCCAGTGCAATATTGTCTCCGCGACGCCGGCCGAGTACGAAAAGGACCACGCCGACAACGTCGTCGAACAGGTCGTGCGTCCGACGGGCCTCGTCGACCCGCAGGTCATCGTGAAACCCGCGCGTTCGCAGGTGGACGACCTGATGGGCGAGATCACGGACCGCATCAAGAAGGACGAGCGCGTGCTCGTCACCACGCTGACCAAGCGCATGGCCGAGCAGCTGACGGAATACCTGTCCGACCACGGCATCAAGGTGCGCTACCTGCACAGCGACATCGACACGGTGGAGCGCGTGGAAATCCTGCGCGACCTGCGACTGGGCACGTTCGACGTCGTGGTCGGCATCAACCTGCTGCGCGAGGGTCTCGACCTGCCGGAAGTGTCGCTCGTGGCCGTGCTGGACGCGGACAAGGAAGGCTTCCTGCGTTCGGAGCGCTCGCTGATCCAGACGATCGGCCGCGCGGCGCGTAACCTGAACGGCGTGGCGATCCTGTACGCGGACCAGATCACGGATTCGATGAAGCGCGCGATCGACGAAACGGAACGCCGCCGCGCCAAGCAGATCGCGTTCAACGAAGCGAACGGCATCACCCCGAAGGGCGTGCAGAAGAAGATCAAGGAAATGATCGACGGCGTATACAGCGCGGCCGCGCAGAAGGCCATGCTGAACGACGTCGGCCTGTCGGAAGACGCCGCCAAGGTCGAGAGCATGAGCGAGAAGCAGATTTCGAAAGAGATCAAGCGTCTCGAAAAGCTCATGGTCGACCATGCCAAGAACCTCGAGTTCGAAAAGGCGGCGCAGGTGCGCGATCAACTGCACGTCCTCAAGCAGCAGGCGTTCGGGGCGCCGGGGGCGGACAACGTCGTGTCGATCCTCGGCAAATAATATCGACCGATCGATCCAGGCTGTGCTTCGGCGCCATGCGCAAGGCTTCGCTTTTTGGCGCGGCCTGGCGAGCCTGGTCTTTTACGCTTGACTCCTGATTTGCACGATCATTATCTAATCGTAAGGGGTTAAGCCATGGGAAATACGGTCCAGGTCGATAGCTGGCTCCACGCGGCGCTTCACGACATCAACCATTTGAAAGCGGAGCTGCATAAAAAAGGCAGCACGCTCAGCAAGAACGAGTATGAGAAACTTCTCCACCAAATACTCGCGAGTCTCCATAAAAAGCTCAACCGCGCCGCGCAACACGACGACACCCCGCCCGAGAAGCAGCGCGATCCGGTAACACTGACGTCGCATGCGCCGTCGACGCCGCACAACGTGCACGGGACGTATCGCCTGTCCGAATCGAAGGTTCGCGTGGATCGGGTCGGTACAAATTACATTTCCGACAGCATGCTACGGGATGCCAAATCCAGTCGGGGCCAATTGAAAACCAAGGCGGAGTACGACGCGTTTATTGATGCAAACGCGGCTAAATTCGGCCTGGATCCGGAAATCGTAAAACGAGAATATCGCGTGGAATCCAACGGCGACCCGACGACGATGGGGGATTCCAATCGGAATTGGTCTCAGGGCGGGCCATCGATCGGTTTGCTTCAAGTGACCAGCGGAATTCTTGCCGGTGGGGTGTGGGCAACACCCGGAATGACCACGAGCTCAGGCGTGAAATTGTCCAGCGCCGACTTGAAGAACAGCACGGCCGTCCAATTGCTCGCTGGTATGCAGCACCTGGCCGATTACAAGAATCAGGCGGGCGCGCGTTTGGGCGCAAGAGCCTCGCCACAATCTGTTTACACGGAAGCGCTTGGCAACTATGTCGGTCACGATCAAGCCGCTTACATCCGCAATATCGAAAATACAAAGCTGCCTTAAGCTTTGGCGTTCTCTCCCAACTGTTCGCCGCAGTAATCGATGAATGCCCGCAGCTTCGCGGGCATGTGCCGGCGCGTCGGATAGTACAAATGAAACCCGGTGAACGTCGGCCAGCAGGCCGGCAGCACGGGCACCAGCCGGCCGGCCGCGAGGTCGGCCTTCACCTGCCGCGCGAACACGTACGCGATGCCGATGCCGTCGAGCGCGGCGCTGGCCATCGACGTGCTGTCGGACACGGTCAACGGGCCGCCGACTTCCACGTCGATCAATTGCCCCTCCCGCAGCAATTCCCAACGATAGATCGCCTGGCTGCGCCGGAACCGGAAGCGGATGCAGTCGTGCCGCTGCAAGTCCTCGATGGATTGCGGCAGGCCACATCGCGCAGCATAGTCCGGCGACGCCACCATGCACATGTGCTCCTGCCGCGTCAGCGGCACGGTCACCATGTCGAGCTGGACCGACTCGCCGAGGCGCACGCCCGCATCGAACCCGCCGGCCACGATGTCGACAAAGCCGTCGTCCAGATCGAGCTCGACCTTGATGCCGGGATGGCGCGCGAGAAAGCCCGGCAGCAGCGGGCGCAGGTAGGCCGCGTACACGATGTGCGACATGTTCAGCCGCAAGGTGCCGCTGGCGCCGCGGCGGTAGTCGTCCAGCTCGGCGGCGGCCTGCGTGAGCTCCGCGACGGCCGGGCCTACGCGCGCGAGAAATTGCTCGCCCGCTTCCGTCAGGCTCACGCTGCGCGTCGTCCGGTTCAACAGGCGCACGCCCAGCCGCTCCTCCAGTAGGCGCACCGTCTGGCTGACGGCCGACGGCGTCACCTCCAGCAGCGCGGCTGCGGCCGTGAAATTGCCCTGCCTGGCCACGGTGGCGAAGGCGAGCAGGCCATCCAGCTGCGTCAGTTTCATTGTGAAGTCACGCTTAATAAGGAGTGAAGATTATGCCTGTTTTTCTTCCTTATTAAGCCGTCTATTCTGTCGTTCATCCAACCCACAAAGGAGAACGAACATGAATCAGCCCATCTATTACACCCTCGGCCGCACGGGCCTGCGCGTCAGCCGTCTCTCGCTGGGCGCGATGACCTTCGGCACGGAATGGGGCTGGGGCTCCGACAAGGCGGCGGCCGAGACGGTCTTCAATCTCTATCGCGACCATGGCGGCAACTTCATCGACACGGCCGACGTGTACACGAACGGCACGAGCGAAACGTGGCTGGGCGAATTCATCAAGGCCAGCGGGTCGCGCGACGAACTCGTGCTGGCCAGCAAATACACGTTCAACCTGGCGGCCGCCAACCCGAACGGCGGCGGCAACGGCCGCAAGAACCTGCTGCGCGCCGTCGAGGGTTCGCTCAAGCGCCTGCAGACCGATTATCTCGACGTGTTCTACGTGCACGCCTGGGACCAGTTGACGCCGGTGGAAGAAGTGATGCGCACCCTCGACGATCTCGTCCGTGCCGGCAAGATCCGCCACATCGGCCTGTCGGACGTGCCCGCCTGGTACGCGGCGCGCGCCCAGACGCTGGCGGAATGGCGCGGCTACGAACCGGTGTCGGCGCTGCAACTGCAGTACTCGCTCGTCGAGCGCAACATCGAACACGAATACACGCGCCTGGCCACCGAACTCGGCATGGGCATCACCGTGTGGAGCCCGCTGGCGAGCGGCCTGCTGGCCGGACGCTACCGCCGCGACGCGCTGGCCGACGGGCGCCTCGCCGCGATGCAGGGCAACGGCAATCCGGCCTTCCAGCACCTCACGGAGCGCAACTTCCAGATCGTCGATGAACTGGAAAAAGTGGCCGACGAGATCGGCCGGCCGATGGCGCAGGTGGCTTTGAACTGGGTGGCGAACCGTCCGGGCGTGGCCAGCGTGATCGTGGGCGCGTCCCGGCCGGAGCAATTGAAAACGAATCTCGGGGCGCTGGACTTCGCGCTGCCCACCGAGCTCGCCAACCGCCTGGACGAGGCCAGCAAGCCCGTGACGCCGTTCCCCTACTATTTCTTCACGAATGCGATGCAGGGCATGATGTACGGCGGCGCCCGCGTCGGCGACAAGCCGGCGGGTTATCGCGCACCGGTGCTCGTCGAAGGATCGGGGAGCGGGGTCGAGTAAGCGTCAGGCCGCTTCAGCCGCCGCCTTGCGCCGCCGCACCCCCACCATCCCCGCCAGCCCGAGCCCCACCAGCGCCAGGCTCACCGGCTCCGGAATATCGGACACCGCGCGCCCCGTGAACCCGGCGCCATCCACGAGGAACGTGCCGGCCAGGCGCAGGTCGTAGGTCCCGCTCGTGATCCAGCCCGCGCCCTTGGCCAGTTCGCTCGCCAGGCTCAGGCTCAGCGCGTCGATCGGCGTCACGAGGTCGCCGGCCAGGAAGTCGAGGCCGGTGAACGCGATCGAGCCCGCAAAGTCCGGGAACACGACGAACGAGAACCAGGCCGGTTCGGGCGGCGTGTTGAACAGGAAGTCGAACTCGAACGTCTCGCCGGCCAGGGCGCCCGGCGCCGAGATGCCGAAGTCCCAGGTCTGCGTCGTGGTCGGGCCGAACTCGGGCACGACGAAGAACATGTCCGTGTACGTCGGCGTGGCGGAGGCGTTGAAGACGGCGCAGGTCGCGAGGACGAGGCCGAGCAGCATGTGTTTGATCGATTTCATTTGATTCTTCCTGAAAGGTTCACAGATTCACGCCGAACGCGCGCGCGAGGTTCGTCACGTCGAGCGAGCCGAGGCCCGTCGCCGGATTGAACGTGTTCGTGCTCTTGTAGTAGAGGTTCGTGCCGGCCGTGATCGCGCGGAACGGCGACTTCGCGCCATAGCCATAGGTCTTGAAGGCGCCGTACAGCTGCGGGTGCAGCAGGCCCAGGCGGCTGTTCCGGCCGGCCGCGATCAGCGTGAAGATGCCGTTCAGTTGCGGCGCGACGAAGCTCGTGCCGCCGCTGCCCGAACCCCACTGCCCTTCGAAGTACACGAGGTAGCCGCTGTACGGGTCGGCGTTGAGCGACACGTCCGGCAGGTTGCGCCCCGGGGTGGCAGGCGGCAGGTCGATCAGCCATTCGTAGCCCGTGCCAGGATCGCCCAGCACGGATGCCTTGCAGTACAGGCTCTGCGCCACCGACGTCGATGCCACGCCGGCCAGGTTGTTCTGGTACGACGGCCGCCCGAAGTCGACGCTGACGCCGCCCCCGCCGCCCACCGGGAAGTAATCGGTGTAGTACGTCGTCTGGCCGTAGTACTGCGTGATGTAGTTGCGCAGGTAGTCCCACGCCCAGGCGCGCTCGGCCGGGATCGTGATGTTGCCGTACTTGTGCACCTGCGTGTGCGGCAACGTGGTGCCGCCGGCCGCGAGGACGGCCGTGTCCGACGCCGGATGATCCGTCGTCAGCAGGGTCGTGCAGGACGGGTAAGGCAGCACGCTGTTGATGTCGAAGGCGCCCGCGTCGCCCGAGGCGGCGATCACGGGAATGCCTTGCAGTGCGGCCTGGATGAACACGGCGTGGAACGCGGCCAGGTCCTCCGGGGCGTTGAAGATCTCGGCCGCGCCCCAGCTCACGGACAGCGTGTCGACGATGTTCTCGTCGACGGCCGTGGCGAACATGTCCAGGAAACCATTGCCCTGGTTCGGTGCCAGGTAGACGCGGATGTTGGCGCCCGGCGCCACGCCGCCCGATTGCTCGATGTCGAGGGTGGTCTCGCCCGCGCCGTCGCTGCCCGGACCGTCTTCCGGCAGCGGGCCGCCGTCGACCGGCACGTCGGTGATGCGGTTCGGCGCGACGTTCAAGCCCAGCGCATTCCAGTAGCCGTACGCGTCGGACTGGCGATAGCCGGCCAGCGTGGCGATGCCGATGGTCTTGCCGGCGCCCGTCACGCCGGCCGAATACAGCGGGGTGACGTTGTATTTGGCGGCCAGGTCCCGCACCGTGTACTCGCCCGGCAGCGACGCGGCGGCGGCGGCGTTCGCGGTCGGAATGCGGCTCGGCACGAGCTTCGATTCGCCGGTCGCGACGCCCGCTGCCGGCTGGCGCACGATATTGCTGTGGAATAGCGGCCGGCCGTTCAAGCCGTGCACGGCCTTGACGATGCCGGACAGGTTGGCCGGCACCGCGGTCGTGCCGGCCGGCGCCTCGTACGTGCGGCCCAGCGTCCGGTAGGCATGGATCGGGCTGCCGAACACGGCGGCGAGTTGGGCATTCGTGCCCTTCGCGGAAATCAGCAGGTTGTTCGCATAGACTTTCGTGACCGTCAGCCCCTGGGACTGCAGGAAATTCACGACCTGGGCGATGGATGTGGCGTCCTGGCCATACAGGCTGCCGACCTGGGCCGGCGTCAGGAATGTGCGGTAGTTCGGGCTGGACGGGTCGACGATGGACGCCGCGTGCGCTTCCATCGCGGCGGCGTTCCTGACGGCCAGCGACAGCGTGATCTGCCGCACTTCCGACTGGGGCGCGAGGCCCAGGTCGACGATGCGTGCGTCGCGGTCGAGGTGGAACTGGGTGGAGGTCGTGGCGCCGTGCGCCAGCGACGTGGTCAGCACGCCGATGGCAACAGCGATTGCGGTAAGCGTTCTCAAAGCAGGCTCCCTGTCGATTGTTGAAGATCCCGCCGGGCACCGGCAGGCTCATCCGCAATCAAGCAAGGGGTATGCCATTATCTGTAACCAAGAGTTATTTCCCTGATTAATCAAACGCTTGTTTCGTTTTTACCGGATTGGATTGTGTCGAATAGTTGTACTGATGTAAATTTTTCCGACACACATGTATTTGTTTGTCGTCAAACTGCTGGCCGTACGGCATCTTCGGCCCGGTAACGCGCGACGAAGGCGACCAGGTCCTTCGAGTGATAGCCCCGCGCCAGCGCATCCAGGTGATCGGCGAACGGCGCATAGGACGGGTCGAGCGCCCGCAGGTAGCCGGCCTGTTCGCGGATCTTGCGCATGTTCCCGATCCGCACCAGTTGCCACAGCACCTCGATCTCGCCGGTGGGCGGAGCGACCAGCGCGGCCTCCTGCTCCGGCGCTTCCTGCGCAGGACGGCCGGTGATCCAGGTCAGCCCCAGTTGCGTGCCGATGGCGCGCAGCAGCACGTCGTGTTCGACCGGCTTGGGAACGAAGGCATCGGCGCCCGCTTCCCGGCACCGCGCCTCGTCATCCACGCTCGCGCCGGCCGTCACGGCGATGACCGGGACCCGGCTCCAGGCCGGCATCCGGCGGATCCGCCGCGTCGTCTCGTTGCCGTCGATGACGGGCATCATGACGTCCATCACGATCAGGTCGGGCTTGAAGCCGTCGAGCAGGACGAGGCATTCCAGGCCGTTCTCCGCCGCGGCCACGACGAAGCCCACCGATTGCAGCAGGTCGACCAGCATCGCACGGTTCTGCGGTACGTCGTCGACGATCAACACGCGCTTGCGCTCGCCTTCATAGCCGACGATCGTGCGCGGCGCCGGTACGTTGGCCGGGCTGCCGGTGGCGACCGGCGCGGCGAGTTCGAACCAGAACGCGCTGCCCTTGCCCGGTTCGCTGGCGACGTCGATGTGGCCGCCCATCAGGCGCACCAGTTGCTGGCTGATGGCCAGGCCCAGGCCCGTGCCGCCGGCGCGCCGCGCCATGTCGGCCACCTGTTCGAACGGGTGGAACAGGCGGCCGAGCTGTTGCGCGCTCATGCCGATGCCCGTGTCGGCCACGTCGAAGCGCAGCCGCACGATCGCGTCGTCCCCGGCGGAGGACGGCACGCGCGACACCCGCAGCGACACCGTGCCGCGATCGGTGAATTTCACCGCGTTGCCCAGCAGGTTGAGCAGCACCTGGCGCAGGCGCGTCTCGTCGATCGTCACCGCGGCCGGCACGTCGGGCGCGAGCGCGTATTCGAACGCCAGGCCCTTCTCCTCGGCCTTCACGCGCATGATGTCGACCACCACCTGCAGGAATGTATCGAGATGAACCGCGGCCGGATACAGCACCATCCGGCCGGCCTCGACCCGCGCGAGGTCCAGGATGTCGTTGATGAGGGTGAGCAGGTGCTGGCCGCTTTCGTGGATGGTGGCGAGGCCCGTGGCCTGGCGGTCGTTCAACAGGTGGCGTTCGCGCTTGAGCAATTGCGCATAGCCGATGATGGCGTTGAGCGGGGTGCGCAGTTCATGGCTCATCTGCGCCAGAAACTGGCTGCGCTGGCGCGCGAGGCCGACCGCCTCGGCCAGCGCGGCCTCGCGCGCGGCCTCGGCCGCCTTGCGTTCCCGGTCGACGGCGGCCAGGTGTTCCAGGCGCGACCGCGTGGCGGACAGGCTGTCCCGGAAATGCAGCAGGCCCAGCGACAGGCCGAGGATGCCGCAGGCGATCCAGGCGAACACCAGGCCCATGAGCAGCGCCGTCTTCGAGATCCACTTGCCGCGGAAGCGGATCGACCGCACCTCGAGCGTGATCGTCTGTCCCTGCGGGACGGCGCCCGTCGACAATTCCACGGCCGTCACGCGGTCGAGCCGGGGATAGCTCTTGGACAGCGGGATCCTGTGCGTGCTGCGCCACCAGTCGGCGGTGCGCAGCACGTTCATCGGAATCGTGAACGTGGTGGCTTGCTGCGGCAGTTCGATTTCCGCCTCGTTGAACCGCTGCGAATTCCAGTCGCCCGGCGTGGAAAACTCCGGCTCGAAATTCATCAGGTGCAGCTTGATCACGCGCGGCGGCCGCCCGGTGTAGCGCAGGTCGAAGTCGATGTTGTCGAACCCGGACAGATCGATCCCCTTGCCCGGCCGGCCCAGCAGGAATTGCATCTTGCAGAACCCGTACGTCGCGACCGTGCCGAGCGCGCACCGCATGACGATCGCGTCGGTGGTGCGCTCCAGGATGGCGACCGAGTTGCCCTTCAACTCGGGCCGGTCGTCGGCGACCCGCGCGCCGTGCGGCTGGCCCGGCGAGATCTCGATGGTGCGCACCATCCCGTAGTGCTGCCAGACCAGCAGCACCGGCGTCGCCAGCAACAACAGGATGACCAGGTAATAGCTGATCGTCGTCGGGCGGGAGAGCGACTGGTTCATGTGGCACCACGGGTTCCTGGACTGGACATCGGGCAACGATGGTCCAGTATATACCCGGGAAGTCCGCGGGAACCGGTGTGCTCTGCCTCAGACCACCGTGAAGTCGGTGTTGGCAAGGGCCAGGTTGACGCCGACCACGGCGAACTGCACCGCGGCACCGGCGCCCGATCCGTCGGCGTCGTAGGACAGGGCGCCGGTGGCCTTGTTGTACAGGATGAAGTCGTCCGCATCGAGGGCCGCCGAACCGATCACCTTGAAGTTGCCGGCGCCGAGCGTACCCGTCGTCAGCAGCTTCGTGAAGATCGCGTTCTCCAGCCGGATCTTGTCCTCCCCTTTCGCGAAGTCTTCGATCCGGTCGACGTTGCCGCTCAGTGCCGTCGTGAAGGCGAACACGTCGCTGCCCGCGCCGCCGTACAGCACGTCGTTGCCGCCCATGCCGTTGAGGACGTCGACGCCCTCGCCGCCGTGGATGACGTTGACGCCCGCATTGCCGGACAGGATGTCGTTGTAGTCCGAGCCGATCAGGTTTTCGATGTTGATCACGGTATCCGCGCCGGAAATCCCCGCCGCCGTCGTTTTCACACCCGCCGCGCCCAGCGTCAGCGTCACGCCCGTCGTGCCGGACGTCGTCGCCGTTTCGAACGACAGCGTGTCGATGCCCGCGCCGCCGTCGATCGCGTTCACGCCGGCGCCGGCGACGATCAGGTTGTTCAGGGCGTTGCCGGTGCCGTTGATGGTACCGCCCAGCAGCGTCAGCTCCTCGACGTTGGCCGCCAGCACGTAGCTGACCGACGTCACGACCTGGTCGATCCCGCCGCTTGCCAACGCATTGGTCTCGGTCACGACGTCGGCGGCATTGTCGACGTAGTACGTGTCGCTGCCGTCGCCGCCGGTCATCGTGTCGATGCCGCTGCCGCCGTCCATGGTGTCGTCGCCGGCATCGCCGTTCAGCCGGTCGGCGCCGCCCGCGCCGGCGAGCACGTCGTCGCCGTCGCCGCCGATCAGGTAGTTGTCCGCCGCATTGCCGGTCAGCTTGTCGGAGAAGCGCGAACCCGACACGTCTTCGATGCTGACGAGCGTGTCGGTGTGGCCCCAGTTGTCGGTGGCGACGCCGGTCGCCAGGTTGACCTTCACCCCCGAACCGGTGACGGGCTGGTTGCCGTAATCGTTGAAGTAGGTGACGAGATCGCGGCCGTCGCCGCCGTCGATCGTGTCGTTGCCCGCGCCGCCGGAGAAGCGGTCGACGCCGGCACCGCCCTGCAGAACGTCGCTGCCGTTGCCGCCGTCGAGCCAGTCGCTGCCGTCGCCGCCGGCCAGCGTGTCGTTGCCGTCGTCGCCCCACAGGTTGTTGTCCGAGGCATTGCCCGTGATGCTGTCGCCATAGCGGGAACCGGTCACCTCTTCGATGGCGACGAGCTTGTCGGTATTGCCCCAGTTGTCGGTCGCGGTGCCGGCCGCCAGATCGACGATGACGCCCTTGCCGGTCGCGGGGACGCTGCCGTAGTCGCTGAAATACGTGAGGCGGTCCGAGCCGTCGCCGCCGTCGATCGTATCGTTGCCGGCACCGCCGGACAGCTGGTCGACTCCGGCACCGCCCTGCAGGCTGTCGGCACCGATGCCGCCGTCGAGCCAGTCGTTGCCGGCGCCGCCCGCCAGCGTGTCGTTGCCCTCGTTGCCCCACAGGTTATTGTCGGAGGCATTGCCCGTAATGCTGTCGCCATAGCGCGAACCGGACACATTCTCGATGCCGATGAGTTTGTCGGTATTGCCCCAGTTATCGGTGGCCGTGCCGGTTTCCAGGTTGACGATCACGCCCTTGCCGGTCCGGACGATATCGCCGTAGTCGTTGGCATACGTGACCGTGTCGCTGCCGTCGCCGCCATCGATCGTGTCGTTGCCGGCGCCGCCCGCGAGCTGGTCGGAGCCCGCGCCGCCCAGCAGGCTGTCGGCACCCGCGCCCGCGTCGAGCCAGTCGTTGCCGGCGTCGCCGGACAGCGTGTCGTTGCCGTCCATGCCCCACAGGCTGTTGTCGGACGCATTGCCGGTGAGGGTGTCGGCATAGCGCGAACCCTGCGCGTTCTCGATGCCGAGGAGTTTGTCGGTATTGCCCCAGTTGTCGGTGGCGGTGCCGGTCGCCAGGTTGACGATCACGCCCTTGCCGGTCGGGACGATGTTGCCGTAGTCGTTGGCGTAATTGGCGGTGTCGCTGCCGTCGCCGCCATCGAGCGTGTCGTTGCCGGCGCCGCCGGACAACTGGTCGACGCCCAGGCCGCCCAGCAGGCTGTCGGCACCGGCACCCGCATCGAGCCAGTCGTTGCCGGCATCGCCGGACAGCGTGTCGTTGCCGTCATTGCCGTACAGGCTGTTGTCGGATGCGTTGCCGGTCAGCTTGTCGGCATAGCGCGAACCCTGCACGTCCTCGATGTTCACGAGCTTGTCGGTGTTGCCCCAGTTGTCGACGGCCACGCCCGTGAGCAGGCTGACGGTCACGCCCTTCCCGGTCGGAGTGATGTTGCCGTAATCGTTGGAATAATTGGCCCCGTCGCGGCCATCGCCACCATCGAGCGTGTCGTTGCCCGCGCCGCCGGACAACTGGTCGCCGTCGGCGCCGCCCGCCAGGCTGTCGGCACCGGCGCCGCCGTCCAGCCAGTCGTAACCGCCGCCGCCGGCAATCGTATCGTTGCCGTCTTCGCCATACAGGCTGTTATTCCCGGCATCGCCGGTCAGGCTGTCGCCATAGCGCGAACCCGACGCGTTCTCGATGCCGACGAGTTTATCGGTGTTGCCCCAGTTGTCGGTCGCGGTCGCGGTCGCCAGGTTGACGATCACGCCCTTGCCGGTCGGCGCGATGTTGCCGTAGTCGTTGAAATACGTGACCGTGTCGCTGCCGTCGCCGCCGTCGAGCGTGTCGTTGCCGGCACCGCCGGACAGCTGGTCCTGGCCCGCGCCGCCCAGCAGGCTGTCGCTGCCCGCGCCCGCGTCCAGCCAGTCGTTGCCGTCGTTGCCGGCAAGCGTATCGTTGCCGTCGTTGCCGTAGAGGCTGTTGTCGGATGCATTGCCGGTGTTCGTGTCGGCAAAGCGCGAACCGGTCACGTCTTCGATGCCCACGAGCTTGTCGGCGTTGCCCCAGT
>CBIHRX010000057.1:0-26627 GCA_966212555.1 uncultured Massilia sp. | reverse complement strand
CCCGTGCCGGGGCGGACTGGCGCAGGCTGTCGGGGCTGATGTAGCCGCCGGGGACCAGGAGGCCGTCGTAATCGGCGGCCTGGGCGTCGTCGAGGCGCACGTCGACGCGCACGAGATCGCCGGGCTGGTACATGTGCATGCCGCGGATCCGCCCGCGCCGCAGCGAGACCACCTCCGCGACGGCGCCCGCGTCCGCAAGGGCCGCCACCGGGGTCTTGAGTTCGGCCTGCTCGAAGCCGTCGGCGGCGAGTATCGCTACGCGTTTTCCGGCCAGTCGCTTGGATGTATTCATGATCGCGTGTCCGCTCGGTGACCATGAACGACAGAGTTGGGCGCGGCCCATTAGTTCCCAAGCACCTGACAGGGAATCTCACGCCTTGCGCAACAAGGCGCCGCGGATTCTCGCCCCGACGGTCGGGGTGGCCCTCAGATAATCTCGATATTCATCTGGAAAACGCACGCTGCACTCGCGCTCTTCGTATTCGGTCAGGAACCAATAAGCCAGCGCCAGCAGCGGAAACATCAGGATGCCGATCATGGTCGGCCAATGCAAAATCCATCCGAACGAAAATAGCGTCAGGCCAACATATTGCGGGTGCCGCAGATAACGATAAGGACCGGTGGTGGCAACGGTGCCGGCACTGTACAGCACGTACCAAGCCGCCAGTATCAAGATCAAACCGCAAAGACTGAACACGACTCCCAACGTCACCAACGCATGTGACAATCCTGTACCGGGCTCATCAGCGGTCCACGGTTGAGATCCAAGCGCAGAGAGAAGATAAATGCTGAGAGGAATACCGTGCATTTCGATGACGAGGGACATCGTAAACGCGGGAAAAATGCTGCGGGATATCCATTGTGACCACCCTGGGCGCCGGTACTGAAGCAGCGCAGCGAAAACAAGGAAAATAGCTGCATTGACGAGAAGCA
This sequence comes from uncultured Massilia sp., assembly GCA_966212555.1. Classification (GTDB taxonomy): domain Bacteria; phylum Pseudomonadota; class Gammaproteobacteria; order Burkholderiales; family Burkholderiaceae_D; genus Telluria. Next base: position 25,694 of record CBIHRX010000057.1, on the reverse strand, counting down.
CCCCACGCACGCCGATGTGTTGTGCAAGCCACATAAACGCAGGCGGCGGCCAGGAATGCCACGGGTTAAGTTCTTGATAGTAGAGCAGCAAGAAAAAAAGGAAGCCAGCCAAGCCGGCGCACAGCATGATCCGTTTGCGGGCGTTCATGATATTCATGCGACACACATTAACTTGAGAAGGCCAGGTTGTCTGCTAGTAAGATCTTCGACGACACGCGTAATTGGCAAGACCGCTTCATGGCGTTCCCATGTAGGCGTCCATGGCTCCGCATAGTCGGGTTGTCCTTGGACGAACAGCCCGACAATGCGATGATTGTCACGGGAAAAAACAGCTGACCCCGAGTCACCGTGAAACGTATCCGCAACGATCCCGATGGTCGGTTTGCCGTTCCATGTATTGCTCATGTTGAGGTAAAACGCGGTGCTGCCGTCCGCGATCTTCTGGTAACTGGCCTTGATCGAACTGACCGCGCTTTCAGCGTTTTTATAACGGAGTTGTTCGCTCAGCACGATGTCTTCGAGTTCGGTCTCGCTTGCTTGATAAGGGTAGAGCACTTCTCCGAAATCGTGCACGGTCAGTGGCCGTTGTTGGGGATAGCCAAGGACATAGACCAAGTCCTTTAGTTTGACCCTTTCCGTACTTAAACAAGGGAACCCGCCGGACACGCTCACTGGCGCGGCCAGACGTAACAACGCGTAATCGAGTACGGGATTCTCAGACGCAATTTCCACTTGGCTGAGTCCGGTTCTCGTCGGCGCAGTCACGCTGCCATCGAGCGTGCTCATGTAGCTGCTCCATAGCTCGAGATCGCTGATTGTGTGGTCCGCCAGGCAATGTTTTGCAGTCAGGATCAGATCGGCACCAAGGAGAATGGCCGAACAGAAGGGCTCACCCGTCGACTTCTTGACGATTGCGACGGCGAATTGAGAGCGCTCGTAGATCGCTTTGTAGGCGTCAGGGGGATAATTCCGGCGAATCAGCCTTGAGTAAAAAGCCTTCTCTGTCTGGATGAGGGCATCGCGCACCTCGTTCAACGCCGCCAAGTCGCTTCCCGTCTGTATCTGCTTTGCCGCGTTGGCCCAAGCGCGCTTGGCGAAAAGCAGTTGCCGGTCGAGGACCGGCGCCGCCTCGCGCATTGTTCCTGGGTTTTTCGCTAACGTGGCTGACAAGTTGCCCAAGCTGTTAACCTCGACAGCAAGCTTGCTGCGCACCTCAGGCACTGTCAGACGCTGGATTGCCGTGTTCGCTTGATCGCGTGCTTCTGGCAATGCAAGGTTTTTCGAGACCGGGCGTTCACTGGTCAAGGTCGGGCTGACTTGGCATGGTGCGTTTCCACATGCGCCGGCACAAATGGCGCTTAGTGCTACGTTTAGGACGGAACGCATGCGCATGTGTGCTCCAAGTCTATTTTTTCGCTGGGGTATATCCTTCGCCGATGCCGAATTCCGCGACGAAGGTGCCGGTTGCATCGAAGATCTGACCCCGATGATTTCCAAAGTCGGTGACGTACAACTTTTTATCATTACCGAATGCAATGCCCTTCGGCTTGTAGAATTCGCCGGCGCCCACACCCCACCGGCCCCACTGCCGGATAAAGACGCCCTGCGCATTGAATTGCTGAATACGGTGTGCGCCAGTATCGGATACATAAACGTCGCCGTTCGCGGGATTGATGGCAATGCCGAACGGAAGCACAAATTTGCCCTGCTCAGGTCCGGGGCCACCCCAGCCAAAGAGAAACTTCCCCTCCGGAGTGAGTACCTGGATCCGGTAGTTATAATGGTCCACTACGTACAGGCGATCGCCGTCTGGAGAGAAAGCCAGGTCGATCGGCGTCCTGAATTGGCCATTGCCAACGCCATAACTACCGAACTCCCGTATCTTCTTGAAAGTCTTGTCGAAGACGAAAACCTTCGAGGATGGCGGATCGACGATATATAACTGCTCGCCGTTCTTCGAAAAACGGAGGGCGCTCGGTTCCGTCAAGCCGAGCGATCCGATTGCGGATTTATTACCGGCTGCGTCGGAAACTTCCGCTTTTCCGTAATCGAGTACCTTGATTAATTTCGACGCCCCGGACACGAATGACTTCTGTGAGCCCTGGCCTACCGCCTGCAATTCGAACTGCTGAAGACGCAAGTTGCCGGAGTCGTTCACGAAAATATTGGCATCCTTTATCGCGAGTCCACTCGGTCGCCGGAATTCCCCGGGCTTGACACCCTGTTGACCCAACTTCGTAATTAACTTCGGGCCCTGATCTGCCGTGACTTCGAACACCAGCACGGCATGGGTGTCAGGCTCAGAAATCGCCAGGACATTGCCCTCCATCGTCGCGCGTTTCCCGTAGTGGAATTTGGTCGCCTTATCCCACCAGGCGGAGTCATTCAAGGCCACGATCGTCGGCGCCTGGCTCAGCGCGAACACTTGGCAACGGTTCTCGAAAGGTTCGCACGCTGTCAGTTCTGTTCCGCCCGGGTTGATGGCGAGCCGTTCCACGTAGTGCAGCCGGCCATAGCCTTCGTGATTCACGATGGGATGACGGCCGAACTGGTAGAGAAACTGGCCATCCTCGGAGAATGCCTGAATTCGATGATTGATCTGGTCCGCAATATAGATTTTGCCGCCGGTCGCTGTTATGCCGGTGGGGTTCGCGAGCATGCTGCCGTAGGAACCCCACGTGCCCCATGACTTGATGAATTTTCCCTTTGCCGAATACTTGAAGACGGCGCTCAGGTCATGATCGACGACGAAAATGTCTCCGGTTTTTCCGATCGCGATGTCCACCGGTCGAGCCAGGGCGTTCCGGCCTTCACGATCTCCGAAGGTGCCGATCAATTGCCCGTCCAATCTGAACAACTGGACACGTTTGTTATTCGTATCGACGACCGCGACCTGCTTGCTGGCGGAATCGACTGCCATGGCCATCGGCTCGTTGAATTCACCAGGCCCGCTTCCGAACCGTCCCCAGGAGCGGACATGGGTCCCATCCGGACGAAGCACCTGAATCCGGTGGTTGCCGGTGTCCGAGACATAGAGCAGACCGTCGGTGTCGGCCGTCACGGATTTGGGGGCATTGAACTGGCCGGGGCCGTCGCCAAGCGAACCTATCGATCCGATCGGACGGCCATTGCGTTCCACGATCTGCACTCTATGGTTGAGTGTGTCAGCCATGGCGAGTCGGTCGCTGCTCAGGTAAACGACACCGGCAACGTCGTTGAATTGACCGGCCAGCCGTCCGAAACTGCCGAACTGATAGACGGGTCGGAGAATGTTCGGATACTTCGATTCCTCCGGAGGAAGCGGCAGTTCGCCTGCCGAGACCGACGTAGCCAGAAGCAGGGTCAACAGCGGGCCTACCGAAGACCTGCCGAAGGAAAGTTTGAACAAAGTTGCCATCTTCGCTCCTATTCCGAAAGAACTTTTATGAAGGATTCGAGATCGTCGAGCTCGGCGTTCGAGAGTTTTAAAGGCACGAGTAACGAATTCGAGTGATGACTGACCACGACGGCACGATCAAGGGTGTTGTAGTACTCCAAAACTTCACGCAACGTTTTCATTGAACCGTTGTGCATGAATTCCGATTTGTCCTTCAGGCTGCGCAGGCTGGGAGTGCGAAATTGTCCCCACATGGAACCATCCAGCTTCAAGAAATGGGTCAGGTGAGAACCGGCATGTCCTTGCTCCTGTTTTTGCTGGCTTGTGTCAAGAAGTGCCCGAACAGCCGCGAACCGGCCCGGATCTTCCGGCGGCCGAAACGATGTCGATGGAAGCATCAAGTTATGGAATTCCCCGTCCGTGAAGCCTTTTCCGGTATGACAAAGCGCACATCTTGCCTTGCTGAAGAATAGGTCCATTCCCCGAACTTCCGCCGGAGTCAGTACGGCTTTTCTAGCTGCCGGGGGCGAGGTCACGTAGCGGTCGAATCTCGTAAGCGGCGTGCGCAAGGACAACTGGAACGACTCCAGAGCGTGCAAGCCGGTCGATATATATTGATCGATGAATTTTTTGTCGCTGGCGGGAATCTTGTTCCATAAGGCCGCGCAGTCGCCGGAACGAACGCATGCCGCTCTGCTCATCCATCGTTTGACAATGACATTCCCGGACGGTGACACAAGCCGTAATTCCTGGACGTCGCGGGAATAGTGGCGCGCGAGTACGTCTGCCAGCATAAGCCGGTGCCCATCCATTTCACGTTCGCTTTCAAGCGGCTCGAGTGCTTGCAAAGACAGGTCTGCTTGCCGTCCATCCCAGAAGAACCACCGTTGGTAAGCCAGATTGATCACGGGAGGAATTGACCTGGGCAAACGCGCGAATTTCTCGGCAGTTTGTTTCGACGCACTCCATCCGTGCGCAGGCTCATGGCAGGTCGCGCACGACATGGCTTGCGATCCCGACAAACGCACGTCGAAAAACAGCTTTCGGCCAAGCGCAACCAGTCTGGGATCGGGACATTTAGCCAAAGGCCTGCACCGTTCCAGGTCTTCCGGTAAAAGCACGCTTGCGGCATAAGGTATCGGATTGCCGTCCTGCGCGCTTGCAGGGGCCATGCCGAGGGTGACCGGCATGGCCGCGATCGCTGCCGCGGCGAGAGCTTTGCAAAGCGCTGAAAGGCGCGCCATGGCTAGTTTTTTGTGATTACAACGGGAATGACTGCGCGTGTAGTAATTCGGCCTCGACGGACATCGACTTTCAGGTCCCAATCTCCGGCCATTTGAAAAAAGATGCCGTCGACCTGAAAATTGCAGGACTTGCTGCTTGTCCTATGGCTCACCGTTGACGTCACCATGCCATGGTAATGTGCAGGCATGTCGGCATCGAAAACGACTTCATCAGGGCAGGAACGCTCGGGACGCTCGGCGAGAACTGCTTCAATGCGGGCTTGATAGAGAAGGCCGGTACTCAGGACAGGTGATGTGGAAATCACCTTTTGCGGATTTCGGCTATCCGCGGCCTCGACGATCTGGACGCGCAGAGTCCATTCCTTATCGTTCGTCTCGACGACATAGACGTCGGCAATGGCATTATTCGCCCAGAGTGTCGCGCCGAGTGCACACAGCATATAAGGTCGCATTGTCTCTTCCAATCAAAGCAAAACATCTTGTGCAATGAATTCATGATCCGGGGCGTAAACTCTGACAGAACCGCTTTGCGGCGCCGCCACGGTCTTCAAACCTTCGAATAACAAGCAGAGTCAATGCGCGGGCGGAAGCTCTCGTACACGGGCTTCACTCGCATTCATCGAGTGTGTTCGAGTTTAGTATAAAACGGTTTTGTCCGGCATATTTTGTTGAAAAATAAAGAAGGCACTCTCGCTGCATAATCGTGGCAAGACGAGGCAAGGATTGAAAATAATGAGCAATGGTTATTGCATCTATTAAATATTCTAAAATTGTTTATTCGGTGTTGGTCTGTGCCGGCAGGAACAGCTTGATATCAGAGTCTTTTTGACCGAACTTGGCATACCCGGTACCCCGAGCAGATTTACTCGGACCGGAACTTGCGCGCTGCGCTCGCCAAGTCAAGATTGCCGGCATGCCGCCCGAGCGCGGCATCGATCGCGCCATGGCACAGCGCCGCCTGCTCCGCATCCTGTTGCAGCATGCGCAGCCGGCGCTGCAGCGGCGCGCGGCCGGGCCAGGCGCCGATCCGGGCCGTGCCGCCGTGCGGCGGCGCCGGTTCCGCCCGCGCGGGCGCCCCGAGCGTATCCCGCAGCCGGGCGAACGCCTGCACGAGCGTGGCTTCGACGTCCGCGCGCGGCAGGTTGTCCGCGTAGCGCTGCAGCAGCAGGCGCAGGGCGGCCATGTGCGCCATCAAGAGGTAGTTCTGCACGGTAAAACGGTTCAGTTCGGCGGGGGCGCGCTGCTGGGCCGCCGGTTCGTCCAGCATGCGGCCCAGCGCCGCGCTGAGGTTCGCGAGGGCGTCCATGAAGCGCTTGCGCTCGATCCGGTAGCGGGCATCGTCGGCCGCGCGTCCCAGCAGCAGGTCGGCGGCGGCGTCGATGTAGCCGCGGTTCGCGCCGGTCACCGCGTCCACCAGCTCCGGCAGGTTCTGGTGTTCCCAGTTCGGCAGCACGTAGCTGAAGAACGATGCGATCAGCGCGCCGAGCAGCGTATCGAGCAGGCGTTGCTCGATGGCACCGGCGAAGTGCGGCACGGTGAGGCCGATCAGCAGCAGGGCCTGCACGCTGGCCGCGATCGCCGTGTAGCGGTATTTGATGGACAGGAACGTCGGCCCGGCGGCGGTCGCGACGAACAGGAAGCCGATCAGCGCGGCCGGGGCGTGGACGAAGCGGAGGATCACGGCCGTGAGCACGCAGCCGATCAGCGTGCCGACGAGGCGGTCGGCGCGGCGCTGGCGCGTCATGCTGAACGTCGGCTTGAGGATCACGGCGATCGTCAGCGCCGTCCAGTAGCCGTGCGACGTGTAGGGCAGCCATTCGGACGACAGCAGGCCCACCGAGATCGCCATCGCCACGCGCAGCGCGAACCGGAACGTCGGCGACGTCCAGCGCAGGTTGGCCACGAGCGTGTCCAGGTTGTAGCGCTGCTGGGTGAGGAAGGGCGTCAGGTCGCTGCCCGGTGCCATCGGGAGCGTCCCGCCGGCCGTCGCGCTGGCGGCGTGCAGGCGCGCGATCATCGCGATCATGTCGCGGATCTTGTTCGACGTGGCGCGCAGCACCGCCTGCGCATTGACGTCGTCGCTGTCGGCGGGGGGCAGGGCGCGCAGGGCCGCATCGAGCGCGGCCAGCTCGCCGCGGTAGTCGATGGCGGCGTGCGAGGGCCGGTTGCGCGTCATCGCATAGGCCGCCGATTCGATGTCGCGCGCCGCCTTGCCGATCAGGTCGCCCAGCAGCGGCAGCACGGGGCCGCCGGCGAAGTGCTGGCGCAGCAGGGCGTAATCGGTGTGCGTCGACAGTACCAGCTCGTACAGGTCGAACATGGCGTAGTGCACCCGTACAAGGACGGCCTCGTCGTCCCGGGGCTTGCCGCGCAGGACCAGGTCGCGCGACGCCTGCTGGCGTTCGGCCAGCACGCTTTGCTGGCGCACGAGCTTTTCCATCTGCGCCGGCAAGGCGTTGTGCATGTCGTAGCAGCCCGCCTTGATGCCGGTATAAGCCGCCAGTTCGTACAGCGCCTCGGCCAGGACCTGCTGCTTGAGGCGCCGCCGCAGCCGCCACACGACGATCATCGCATACGTCATGTAGCCGGCCCCGCCCGCGAAGAACAGGGCGCCCTGGCGCAGCGCCTGCAGCGGTGTGGCGGCCGCGTCGCTCGACAGCATCATCACGAACAGGGCCACGAATTGCAGGGGCATCGCCTTGCGGCCGTACACCGTCATCATGCTGGCGAGGAAGGAGACGAGGACGATGACGGTGCGCAGCAGCCATTGCACGGGAGAACATAGGCTGACCAGGAGTGCCACCAGCGAGCACGTCAGCACGCCGGCCAGCATCTCGTTGAACTTGTGGCGCAGCGGGCTGGGCAGGTCCATCAGGCTCGTGCACAGCGCACCCATCGCCACCGCCATTGCGGTCGGCAGATCCGCGAAGAAATACGTCAGGAACGTCAGGCCGACGACGCCCGTGGCGATGCGCAGGCCGGTATAAAAATAATGACTGAAGAAGAGCGTGCGCGGCGCGAGGGCGTAATGCATGGGTGGGCGCGTCAGCAATGGACGAGCCCATTATAGCGCCGCCGGTCTTCCTATGCCGCGAGGCAAAGCCGGTACACGGCATCGTTGGCGCATGCCCGCGCCGGCGTGCCGGTGCGCACGGCCAGCGGCTGCGTCCCGGTGAGCAGGGTGATCATCGCGGGAACGTCGAGACCGTCGAGTGCGGCATGGAAGCGGCGGACGAGTTCGCGGCACAGTTTTTCGTCCGGCGGCGTGTCGTCATCGGGCGCGCGCAGGCGGCGCCGCGCGCGCGCCAGGTACTGGCGGGCGTTCGCCGATGTCGTGCCGAGCGCCGCCGCGATGTCGGCGTGGCTGCACTCGAACACGTCGAACAGGACCAGCGCCAGCCGCTCGGACGGCGACAGCCGGGCGAACAGCCGGGCCAGCGCAGCGCCCACGTCCGCGCGCCGCAGCAGCGCCTCGTCCGGCAGGGATGGCGGCGCGGCGGGCAGGCGTTCCATGGCGGCGTGCGCGGCCTGCGTCTCGCGCGCGCGCCGGCGCAGGCGGTCGATCGACTGGTGCTGCACGACGGTCGTCAGCCAGGCCGCGGGCGTCGCCAGCGCGGCCCGGTCGGCCTCCCGCCATTTGAAAAAGCAGTCCTGTACGACGTCCTCGGCGTCGGCGGCGCTGCCGACGATGCGCCGGCTGAGCGCGACGAGGCGCGGGCGCAGGCGTGCGAATTCGTCGATATCGGTGATGCTCGGCATGTTGCGTCTCCTTGTCGCTCGATGAATGTCGCTTGACGCCTGGCGCGGGCCGGATGTGACAGGCCGGCGATTTATTTCTGCCGGCGTCACACGGCGCCCTGTTGCAAGCGTCATGGCGTCGTCTTCCACCCCGAAAGGACCACCATGAACTTCGTCCCCACCGTCATCGAACAGACCGGCCGCGGCGAACGCGCCTTCGACATCTATTCCCGCCTGCTGAAGGAGCGAGTCATCTTCCTCGTCGGCGAGGTGACGGAGCAGTCGGCCAACCTGATCGTCGCGCAACTGCTGTTCCTCGAATCGGACAATCCGGACAAGGACATCGCACTGTACATCAACTCGCCCGGCGGGTCCGTGTATGCCGGCATGGCCGTGTACGACACGATGCGATTCGTCCGGCCCGACGTGTCCACGCTGTGCACGGGATTCGCCGCCAGCATGGGCTCGTTCCTGCTGGCGGCGGGCGCGCCCGGCAAGCGCTATGCGCTGCCCAACGCCCGCATCATGATCCACCAGCCGCACGGCGGATCGCAGGGCGTCGCGGCCGACATCGACATCCAGGCGCGCGAGATGCTGTACCAGCGCCACCGCCTGAACACGATCCTCGCGGAACGCACGGGGCAGACGCTGGCGCGGATCGAGAAGGACACGGACCGCGACCGCTACCTGTCCGCCGCGGAGGGCGTCGAGTATGGCCTCATCGACCGGGTGCTGGAGGTCCGCAGCGCCGCCTCGTGATTATGAAAATCACCAAGTTCCTGAACAATTTATCGCAGTCATGCTTACATCTCCGTGTGCGCGCAAACCCCTGAGATATGTTTCGAGGATTCTTGCGGTTCGGCTTGGAGGAGACAGGCCGACGCGGGGATCGGCGCCTGCGCAGAATCAGGCGTTGCCTTACTTCAGATGCATAACAAATCTTAGGAGGCATTACATGAAGTTGATCAATGCAACACTGCTCGCGGCGGCCGCGTTGGCCGTCCAGCAGCCGGCAGTGGCATATTCGTGGGGGAACGTCGGCATCGGGGGCGGCGGGTTCGTGTCGGCCGTCATTCCGAGCAAGACGGAAGCGAACGTCGTCTACGCGCGCACGGACGTCGGCGGCGCCTACCGCTGGGACAATGCCAGCGGCCGCTGGGTGTCGCTGCTGGACTGGGTGGCGGAAGACCAGGTCGGCTTCCTCGGCGTCGAGGCGCTCGCGGTCGACCCGAAGAACGCGGCCAATGTCTACATGACCGTCGGGATCAATTATTTTAATAACGGCAAGACCGCGGTGCTGCGCTCTTCCGATTACGGCCGGACGTTTGCCGTCGCCGACGTGACGAGCCAGTTCAAGGCGCACGGCAACGGCATGGGCCGCCAGAACGGCGAGCGGCTCGTCGTCGATCCGGGCTCGAGCAACGTGTTGTATGCCGGCACCCGCCAGAGCGGGCTGTTCAAGAGCACCAACTATGGCGCGAGCTGGGCCAGGGTGACGGCGCTGAACGTGACGACGACGCCCAACGACAACGGCATCAGCCTCGTCCTGGCCGATCCGTCCAGCGTGTCGGGCGGCGTGGCGCAGCGGCTGCTCGTCGGCGTCTCGCGCTACGGCTCGGCGGGGGCGAACCTGTACCGCAGCGACAACGGCGGCGCGTCGTTCTACGCCGTGTCCGGCAGCCCGTCCGGCTTCATGCCGCAGCGCGCCGCGTTCGACGGCGCCGGCAACGTGGTCATCACGTATGCGAACGGTGCGGGTCCGAACGGCAACGGTTCGTCGGAACCCATGAACAGCGGCCAGATCTGGCGCTATACGATGTCGAACGGCGCGTGGACCAACGTGACCCCGTCCGGCGTCAACGCGGCGTTCAGCGGCATCAGCGTGGACCCGGTCAATTCGCAGCGCCTCGTCGCGTCGACCATCAACCAGTACATGCAGCAGGGCGACAGCTGGGGCGACCACGTGTACATCTCGACCAACGGCGGCGCCAGCTGGACCGACGTGATCAATCGCGGCTTCGTCCGCGACAATGGCGGCGTCCCCTGGATCAACGGCAAGGCGATGCATTGGGCGGGCGTGGCCGTGTTCGATCCGTTCAACAACAAGGCCGTGTGGCTGACCTCGGGCAACGGCATCTTCAAGACGGCGAACATCGACGCCGTGCCGACCACGTGGACGTTCACCGTCAAGGGTCTGGAAGAAACCGTGCCGTTGAACATCAACAGCATCCCGGGCGGGCCCGTGCTGTCCGCCATCGGCGACTACGATGGCTTCCTGCACTACAACGTCGACACGTACACGAATCCGCAGTTCTCGCCGACGATGGGCACGACCACGGGCCTGGCGGTCGCGGACGCCAACACGAGCCTGGCGGTGCGGGTCGGGAACAAGATGTACACGTCGGCCAATGGTGGCGTGAACTGGAACCAGACCAACATGAACGGCACCTACGGCCAGGTGGCGCTGTCGGCCAGCGGCACGGTCCTGCTGCACAACCCGTCCAATTCGTCGACGATGTACCGTTCCACCAACATGGGCGCGAGCTGGTCGACGGTGGGCGGCCTCAGCGTCAATAACGCGCGTCCGGTCGCGGATCCGGCCAATGCCAGCAAGTTCTACGTGTACAACCCGGCCGACGGCAGCTTCATGATCAGTACGGACAGCGGCGCGTCGTTCTGGAAGTTCAGCACGCTGGCCACCTGGGGCAGCGACGCGATCCGCGCCGCGCCGGGCCGCGAAGGCGACATCTGGGTACCGCTGAACTGGGGCGGCCTGGCACGGACCACGAGCTCGGGCTGGCAGTTCAGCAATATCGCGAACGTCACGTATTGCGGGGCGGTCGGCTTCGGCAAGGCCGCGGCGGGCGCGTCGTATCCGACCGTGTTCATCTGGGGCACCATCGGCGGCGTGACCGGCCTGTACCGGTCCACCGACGCGGGGCAGAGCTGGACGCGCATCAACGACAACGCCCATCAATACGGCGGTCCGGGCAACGGGCATTTCGTCGTCGGCGACATGAACACGTTCGGCGTGGTCTACATGAGCACGGCGGGACGGGGCATCGTCGTCGGCAAGCCGTAAGTACGCGGCCGCCGCCGGCGGCGGTGGCCGTTGCGTTGTGAACACGCGTCTTGTCAGAGTAGATTGTTTCCGTACGGAACTGTGCTAATCTGGCTGGACGCGTGTTCCACCGATTCCTTCGACCCGTGCAACCCTCAAATGACCTCCATCGACCGGTTGCCGGCCTCGACCTGAAAGACGCGCTGCTCGTCGGCGCGCTCGTCTTCGTCTGTTCCATCTTCGGCATCTACACGGCGCCACCGGGCGTGCTGGCCGCGTTCTGGCCCACGAATGCCGTCCTCGTCGGGCTGCTGCTGCGGCGTGCCCATCCGCCCGGCGCCGCGCACTGGCTGGCCGCCGTCGCCGGCTACATCGGCGCCGACCTCGTCATGCAGCACGGCTGGCCCAAGACCCTCATGCTCACGACGACCAATTTGCTGGGCGTGTCGGTCTGCTATCACCTGTTGGCGCGGATGAGCGACGACATGCGCGGCCTGCGCCATCCGCGCTCGATGCTGCGCTTCGTGCTGGTCGCGTTGTGCGGCGCGGCCGCGGCGGGCGTGGGCGGCATCGTCATCCACCCCGCGCTGTTCGGCGGCACGCGCGCCTACGGCTTCCTGTTCTGGTTCTCGACGGAGCTGGTGAACTACATCGCGATCCTGCCCGTGCTCTTGACGATGCCGGACCTGGTGCGCCGGCTCGCGGGCCGCACGCGCCGCGGCGACGAGCCCGGCTGGCGCCTCGCCCACCTCGCGCCGCTGGCCGCGTTCGGGGGCAGCCTGTGGCTGGAGACGCAGCTGGGCGGGCCGGGCGTCATCTCCTTCCCGATTCCCGCCATGCTGTGGTGCGCGCTGACGTACAGCCTGTTCGCCACGGCCGGCATCACCCTGCTGTTCTCGATGTGGACCTTGCTCGCGATCGCCAGCGGCACGCTCGCGATCGGCGCCGCCGTGGATACCCCGCAAGCCGTCATGTCGCTGCGCGTCGGCGTGATCCTGACGTCGCTGGCCCCGCTGGCCGTCGCGAGCGTGATGGTGGCGCGCAACGAGCTGCTGGCGCGGCTGCAGCACGCGGCCTCGCACGATCCGCTCACGCAGGTGCTCAACCGGGGCGGGTTCATGGCGCGCGCGGACGGCGTGCGGGCGGCCGCCGTGCTGATGATGGATATCGATTATTTCAAGAAGGTCAACGACACCCACGGCCACGCGGCCGGTGACCAGGTGCTGACCCATTTCGCGCGCGTGGCGGCAGGGTGCCTGCGGGCCGGCGACGTGCTGGGCCGCCTGGGCGGGGAGGAATTCGCCGTGCTGCTGCCCGAGTGCACGCCGAACGATGCCCGCGTCATCGCGCAGCGCATCTGCGACGCGTTCGCGGCGCAGCCGGTGGCGCTGGAGGGCGGCGTGCGCCTGCACGCCACCGTCAGCATCGGCCTGGGCTGCCGGGACGCCTCGGACACGCCCATCGGCACGTTGCTGTCGCAGGCCGACGCGGCGCTGTACAGCGCCAAGCACGCCGGCCGCAACCGCGTCGCCGCTTAGACGCCCACCATCGAGATGGCCTTCGTGTTGAGGTAGGCTTCCAGCGCTTCCGGGCCGCCTTCGGAACCGTAGCCGGAATCCTTGACGCCGCCGAACGGCAGCTCGGCGCTCGGCGTGGCCGGCTGGTTAATCCACAACATGCCCACTTCCACGCGGTTCATCAGGAGGTGCGCGTTCTTGATCGAGCGCGTGAACGCATAGCCGGCCAGGCCGTACGGCAGGCGGTTGGCTTCCGCGATCGCGTCCTCGAGGCTGTCGAAGCCGCGGATGCCGGCGACGGGGCCGAACGGCTCGTCGTTGAAGATCGACGCTTCCAGCGGCACGTCCGCGAGGATGGTCGGCGCGAAGAAGTTGCCGGCGTCGCCCACGCGCTTGCCGCCCGTCGCGACGATGGCGCCCCTGGCGCGCGCATCCTCGACGACCTGCGTCATCGCCGTCACGCGGCGCGCGTTGGCGAGGGGGCCGAGGGTCGTGCCTTCGGCCAGGCCGTCGCCCAGTTTCAGGCCTTCCGCGTGCGCCACGAACGCGCGCGTAAACTCGTCCTTGATCGCGTTGTGCACGAGGAAGCGGGTCGGCGAGATGCAGACCTGGCCCGCGTTGCGGAACTTGGCGGCGCCGGCGGCCTTGACGGCCAGCGCGACGTCCGCGTCCTCGGCGACGATCACCGGCGCATGGCCGCCCAGTTCCATCGTCACGCGCTTCATGTGCGCGCCCGCGAGTGCGGCGAGCTGCTTGCCGACCGGCGTGGAACCCGTGAACGTGACCTTGCGGATGACCGGGTGCGGGATCAGGTAGCCCGAGATCTCGGCCGGATCGCCGAACACGAGGCCCACGACGCCGGCCGGCACGCCCGCGTCGACGAAGCACTGGAACAGCGCGGCGGGGGAGGCCGGGGTCTCTTCCGGCGCCTTGCACAGGAACGAGCAGCCGGTGGCCAGCGCGGCGGCCAGCTTGCGCACGACCTGGTTGATCGGGAAGTTCCACGGCGTGAAGGCGGCGACGGGGCCGACCGGTTCCTTCAGCACGAGCTGCTGCGCCTGCGGATTACGGGCCGGCACGATGCGGCCGTACACGCGCATGCCCTCGGCCGCGAACCAGTCGATGATCTCGGCGCCGGCCATGGCTTCCATTTTCGCTTCCGCGAGGGGTTTGCCCTGTTCCTGGGTCAGCAGGCGGGCGATGTCGCCGGCGCGTTCGCGCAGCAGGTTGGCGGCGCGGCGCATCGTCGCGGCGCGCTCGGCGGCCGGCACGAAGCGCCATTTCTCGAAACCTTGCTGGGCGGCGGCGAGGGCGCGGTCCAGGTCGGCGATGGCCGCGTGCGCGACGGTGCCGATCGCTTGGCCCGTGGCCGGGTTCACGACCGGGATCGTCTTGCCGCCGGTGGCGTCGACCCATTCGTTGGCGATCAGGAGGCGGGTGTCTGGATAGGAGGTGGACATGGGAGCGGCGGTTCCTATGATGGTGAAAACCGCTATGATCGCACCCCTCGCGATTGTTTGCTTGACACGCCGCCAACCGGGACGCGTCAGCCCGCCAGTACGGCCGCCGCCGGGGAGGGTGCCGTGGTTCCCTCCATGATCAGGATCTTCCCGGCCGCCTGGTTCGGCGGCGCGGCATCCGGCCGGGTGAACGCGCGCACCGGTCCGATCATCGTGCCGTTCGCGTTGCCCTTCGCATCCGTGCGCAGGGTGCCGACCGCCTGACCGCCCAGGTACACGCCGTATTGCGTCGCCGGCTTGAGCTTGAACACGGACACTTCGAGCGCATCCACGACGCCCAGCTGGCGCGCGACGACGAAGCCGCGTGCCACGGCGCCGTCGCGCGCGGCCAGCGGGATGTCGACGGCATCCTGGTTGACGCGCGGGCCCAGGTTGGCCGCGCTGCCCGGCGCCGCCACGTGCGACAGGTACACGAGGGCCTGCGGCGCCTGCCCGCCGGGCATGCGCGCGACGACCTTGTCGACGGCCGGGTCGATCACGTCGACGCCGTCGCCGTTTTCCAGGCCCACGTAGACGCGGCTGCTGTCGTCGGACGTCCAGATCCCGTGCGGCAGCGCGCCCGTCGGAATCGTGGCGACGAGCGTCGCCTCCTTGTCCGTCGTGTAGACCTTCACGACGTTCTCGCCGCCCACCGTCACGTACGCAAGCGTCTTGCCGCCGACGCGGGCGAACGCGAGGTGGTTCGTGATAAAGCCGGTGTCGATCACGCCCGTCACCTGGAACGTGCGCGTGTCGATGCGGGTGACCTTGCCGACGTCCTTGTGCGTCATCCACAACTCGCGGAAGTCCGGCGTGAACTGCAGGAACGGCGAGAACGGGCTGGTGACCGGAATCCGCCTGATCACCTTGTGGGCTTTCACATCGATGACGTCGACCTCCGGCGTGAAGCTGGAGACGGCGAAGGCCAGCTTCCCGTCCGGCAGGAACTGGACCATGCCCGGCCCGACGGCCGTCGGGATGCGGCGCGTTTCCTTGTATGTCGCCGGATCGATCACGGCGATGTAATCCTCGCCGCGCACGACGACCCAGACTTCCTTGCCGTCGGCCGTGAAAAAGCCTTCGTGCGGCGAGCGTCCCACATAGGTCTTGCCCTTGACCTTGTTCGTGGCCGTGTCGATGAACGTGACGGAATTCGACCCGTTCGAGATCGCGACCAGCGTCTTGTGGTCGGGCGAGAAACCGAGGCCGTGCACGTTGATCTCGCCGCGGTACAGCGGCGACAGCACGTCGGGACGCTGGTTGCCCAGCACGATCTGGCCCAGCAGGCGGTTGCTGGACGGGTCGAAGACGGACACGGTATTCGTGTTCTGGTCGGCCGTGTACACGCGGTCCGTGGGCGACGGCAGGGCGGATGCCGCCTGGGCGACGGCGAGGGCGCCCGCTGCCAGCGCAAATCGTTCAATGATGTTCATGCTGAGTCCTTTTCGTGGTGGGATGACGTTCGAGCCAGGCGTGCATCACGTTGATTTCGTTCTGCTGCTCGGCGATGATGCCGAGCGCCAGGTTGCGCAGTTCCGGGTCCCGCGTGTGCAGCAGGACGGCCTTCGCCATGTCGACGGCGCCCTGGTGGTGCGGCAGCATCATCGTGACGAAGTCGTGGCCCGGTTCGCCGTTCATCGGCGCGGCGGCCATGTCGCGGTCCATGATCGCCATCGCGTCGTCCATCAGCGCGGCGAACGGCCTGTCGCTGCTGGCGATGAAGTGGTCCGGCGCGGACGATCCATGCATGTGCTGGGCGTTGGCGGCCGTGGCGGCGCACAGCGCCAGTGCGGCAACGAGGGTTTTCACGGCATCTGTCCTGGTCGTGGTTGGGATGGACGCATTCTGCGCAAGGGCCGCTGACGCGAGGGTGACGTCAAGATGACAATTCGATGACAGCGGGATGGCGCACCTGTCATCCAGCGGCGCCCGGAATTGCGGCACAATGCCCGCAGGAGGCAACATGCGTATTCTGATCGTCGAAGACGAGCCCAAGACGGGCGATTACCTGCACAAGGGCTTGCGCGAGTCCGGCTTCAACGCCGACCTCGCGCGCACCGGGCCGGACGGCCTGCACCTGGCGCTGGAACACGACTACGACCTGGTCGTGCTCGACGTCATGCTGCCGGCGCTGGACGGCTGGACGGTCCTTTCCAGGCTGCGCGAGCGCAAGGAGACGCCCGTGCTGTACCTGACGGCGCGCGACGACGTGGCCGACCGCGTGCGCGGCCTGGAGCTCGGCGCGGACGACTACCTGGTGAAGCCGATCGCGTTCGCCGAACTGCTCGCGCGCGTGCGCACGCTGCGGCGGCGGGCGCCCGCGCGCGAGCCGGACCTCCGCGCCGTGGCCGACCTCGAGATCGACCTGCGCCGCCACCGCGTGACGCGCGCCGGCAAGCGCATCGATCTCACGCCGAAGGAACACGCGCTGCTCGTGCTGCTGGCGCGGCGCCAGGGCGAGGTGCTGTCGCGCTCCCTGATCTCGTCGCAGGTGTGGGACATGAACTTCGATTCGGACACGAACGTCGTCGACGTCGCCATCCGGCGCCTGCGCACGAAGGTCGACGATCCGTATCCCGTCAAGCTGATCCACACGGTGCGCGGCATGGGCTACCTGTTGGAAGAGCGCGAGTGACGGCGCGCCCGATGTCGATCGCGCTGCGTCTCGGCCTGCTGTTCGCCGCCATCGCCGCCGCCGTGTTCGTGGCGGTGGGCGCGTACCTGTACCAGACGCTGGCGCACCAGATGGGCCGGCGCGACGATGCGGACCTGCTCAACAAGGCCCAGCTGGCGCGCCAGTTGCTGGGCGCGTTGCCGGGGCGCGATCCCGCGGTGCTGGCCCGCGCCATCGGCCAGGACGGCGTGGCGTTGCAGGTCGGCGCGGACGATGGCAGCGTGCCGGCCGTGCCGCTCGGGCGCGATCCCGGCCCGGCCGACATCGCGGCGCGCGACGATGCACAGGGCTCGAAGCGCATCGTCACCGTGCTGGCCGGCGACGCCGCGAACCCGCTGCGCGTGACGCTCGTGCGCACGCGCTCCGACCGGCTCGCGATCCTGCGCCGCTACGCGTTCGACCTGCTGGGTGCCCTCGTGGCGGGCACGCTGGTCGCGGCGGGCCTCGGGTTCGTGGCCGTGAAGCGGGGCCTGCGGCCGCTGTACGGCGTGATCGCCCGCGCCGACGCCATCCACGCCCGGCGCCTCGCCGTGCGCATGCCCGCCGCCGAGCTGCCGGCCGAACTGCGCGCGCTGGCCGTTGCCTTCAACGCGATGCTCGACCGGCTGGAAGAGGGCGTGCAGCGCCTGTCGGGCTTCGCCGCCGACCTCGCGCACGACCTGCGCACGCCCGTCAACGCCCTGATGATGCAGACCCAGGTCGCACTCGCGCGCGAGCGCACGGCGGACGAGTACCAGGCCTTGCTGGCGTCGAACCTCGAGGAATACGAGCGGCTCGCGCGCATGATCGAGAACACCTTGTTCCTGGCGCGCGCCGACAACGCGCAGCTGGCGCTGACGGGCACCGCGCTCGACGTGCGCGCGGAACTGGAGCACATCCGCGAGTATTTCGAGATGCTGGCCGAGGACAAGGGCATCCGCTTCGGCCTCGACGACGTGGGCGCCCTGCAGGTGCACGCGGATCCCGTGCTGCTGCGGCGCGCCGTCAACAACCTCGTGTCGAACGCGATCGCGCACACGCCGCCGGGCGGCGCCGTCAGCCTGGGCGCGCGGCGCGACGGCGATTGGGTCACGCTGTCGGTGCAGGACAGCGGCGACGGCATCGCGCCCGAACATCTCGAGCGCGTGTTCGAACGCTATTACCGGGCCGACGCGGCACGGGGCGCGGGCAGTTCGGCCGGTCTCGGCCTGTCGATCGTGCGCGCCATCATGCGCCTGCACGGCGGCACGGCGGAAGTGGACAGCGTGCCGGGCGAGCGCACCGTGTTCAGGCTGCGGTTTCCCGCCTGACGCGCGCCGGCATCAAGGTGTCCACACGACCCGCACGGCGAGGGCGCGCCCGTATTCGCTGCGCGTGGCCGGCGGCCCGAATTCCGCGTGCCGCGGATCGAAGACGTTCTGGCCTATGATCGACAGTTCGACGCCGGGCCGGATGCGCCAGCCCCAGCGCGCGTCGACGGCCGTGTACGCGGGCACGCCGGGGCGCGGCAGCGCGCCCACGTGGCGCAGGGTGACGTCGAATTCCTGGCCGGCGCCGATGTCGTACGACGAACGCACCTGCCAGTAATGCGTCGGGTCGCTCGTGAACAGGCCCGTCGTTCCCGACAGGTCGCGGCTGCCCGGCTGCAGGGTCGTGCCGACGCGCTGCACGACGCCGCCGGCGGACAAACGCCACGCATCCGCCGCCTGCCACGTGGCCCAGGCCTCGATGCCGCGCGTGAGTCCGTCGGCCAGGTTCGCGAACACGGAACCCGGGCCGGACGGATTCGGCTCCAGCGTGCGCAGCCGGTCGTAGCGGCTGAAGAACAAGGTCGTCGAATACGACAAGGTGGCCGTGGGCCGGGCGCGGTAGCCCAGCTCGAACACGTTGGCCGTCTCGGACTCGAACCCGGGTCCGCCCGCCACGCCGTACTGCGGCACGCCGTTCACGACGCGCGGGTTGATCGGGCTGTAGAAATCGCGGTCGATGCGGGACGGCGCCCGCACGGCGCGCGACAGCGACGTCCACACGAGGCTTGCCGGGCGCGGGTTCCACGCGAGGCGCACGGTGGGCAGCACGTCGAGGCCCGTGTAATTGTTGTCCTCGAGTTTCAGGCCGGCCGTGAGGCGCAGGTCGTCGCGCAGCGCGATCTCGTCCTGCGCGAACAGGTTCGCCCAGCGCAGGTTCAGCGTGGCGGGCAGGAAGCCGAACGCGGGGCCGTTCTCCACGCGGTCGTGGCCCAGGCGGTAGCCGCCGCCCCAGACGACGTGGTGGTTGGCGCCAAGGTGCACGGCGTGCTGCAGCTGCAGGTCGAACGTGTCGAGCCGTTCGTGGAAGGCGAGGGGCTGGTCGCGCTCCGTGTGGTCCCAGTACAGCTGCACGGTGGCCGACGAGCCGTCCGCGAACGTGCGCGCCACGCGCCCCAGCAGGTTCGCGCCGGCGACCTCGATGTCGCGCGTGTTCGCCTGGCGCAGGCGGGCGTCGTAGACGTCGCCCTGGACGGTGAGTCCCTGCGCGCTGTCGCCCCAGTCCGTGCGGAACCCGGCCTGGTCGCGGTGCCAGCCCGTCGCGGACGTGGCGCCCGCCGCCGTGTGCGTATCGTCGTTCTCGGCATGCTTGGCATACGCCCGGAAGTGGCCGTCGCCGCCCAGCCGGCCGCCGTAGCGCACGGCGCCGTCGCGCGCATCCTTGCCGATGGTCGTCGCCAGTAGGGTGCCCTGGGTGGCGGCGGACGATTTCGTGATGATGTTGATGACGCCGTTGACGGCGTTCGCGCCCCACAGCGTCGCGCCGGGGCCGCTGATCACCTCGATGCGCTCGACGTCGTCGAGCACCACGTCCTGCACGTCCCAGAACACGCCGGAAAACAGGGGCGAATACACGGTGCGGCCGTCGATCAGGACGAGCAGCTTGTTTTCGAACGGGCTGGCATAGCCGCGCGCCGTGACCGCGTAGTTGCGGGCATCCACGCGCGCCACCTGCAGGTTGGGCGCGAGCCGCAGCGCTTCCGGCAGCGAGGCGGCGCCCGCGCGGCGGATGTCGTTGCCCGTGATGACGAAGATGGAGGCCGCCGCGTCGGACAGCGATTCCGACCGTTTCGACACGGACGTCACCTGGATGTTGGCCAGTTCTTCCAGGCTCAGTTCCGCGATGTCCTCGTTCTGCGCGGGGACGACGGCCCCGGCGGCCGGCGCGCCAAGGAGAGCGGCAAGGAGAACGGTGACCCGGACGGTCGCGGCGGGCAACAATGTGGAGCTTGTCATAATGGCAGGACACATTTAATCGATTTTGCAAGATTGTATTGCAGAAATCGATTTGTTAACGATACCTTTGTGCCGTGCGCCCATCCCGCATATTTTATTGCGGCGGTAGCTGATTTCATAATTGCGGAGCAGGGACGCAATTCGGACAATCGGAAGAAAACATCCAACGGAGACACTGTGAGCACGAGCTTTTCCCCGAATGGACGCCGGCGCGTCCTGGCCGGCCTGGCGCTGGCCGCCGCCGCGTGCGCGCTGCCCGGCACGGCCGCCGCCCAGGACCAGGTCCAGACGCAGGCCGCCGACGGCGACGCGGCCGCACGCATCGGCTGGTGGCGCCAGGCCCGCTTCGGCATGTTCATCCACTGGGGGCTGTACGCCATTCCCGGCCGCGGCGAGTGGGGGCAGTTCGTCGAACAGACCTCGGTGAAGGAATATGCGAAACTGGCCGACCGGTTCAAGCCGCGCCAGTTCGACCCCGACGGGTGGGCGCAGCTGGCGAAGTCCGCGGGCATGAAATACATGGTGTTCACATCGCGCCATCACGACGGCTTCGCGATGTTCGACGACGGCGACAATCCATTCTCGAGCACGAAAACGGCCGCGCAGCGCGATTTCGTCGCGGACTACGTCAAGGCCGCGCGCAAGGCCGGCATGGGCGTGGGGCTGTATTACTCGCCGCTGGACTGGCGCTATCCGGGTTACTTCTTCCCCGACCTGTACCGGGACAGCGCCGAAGCGATGCGCGCCCAGTACCACCGCCAGGTCGAAAAGCTCCTGTCCAACTACGGCAAGATCGACGTGCTGTGGTTCGACGGCGGCGAGACCGACTGGCTGAGCTTCGGCGGCGACTGGTCCGCCGCGCAGTGGCAGAAGCGGGCGCCCGGCAAGCATTACGCCGGCGGCTTCGACTGGCAGCACGACAAGGTGCACACGCTGCTGCGCCGCCTGCAGCCGAACGTCGTCATCAACGGCCGCGCCGACATGCGGGAAGACTTCCATTCGCGCGAAGGCGACGGCGCGCTGGGCGACTTCGACAACCAGCATCCGTGGGAACTGTGCACGACCATCGCGGGCGCCTGGGGCTACCAGCCGGGCATGCAGCCGAAGCCCCTGAAACACTACATCCAGCTGCTGGCGAACGTGGCGGGCCGCGACGGCAACCTGCTGCTCAACGTGGGCCCCGATCCCGACGGCCGCATCGACCCGGCGCAGGCGCAGCGCCTGCGCGAGATCGGCGCGTGGCTGGGCAAGCACGGCGACAGCATCTACGGCACCCGCGGCGGGCCGTTCCTGCCGGGGAGCTGGGGCGCATCGACGCACCGCGGCAACACGATCTACGTCCACGTGCTGAACTGGCCGGGCGAGAAGCTCGCCTTGCCGGCGATTCCCGCCCGCGTCGTGCGCGCGTCCGTGCTGGGCGGCGGCGCGGCGCAGGCCGAGCAGTCCGCGCGCGGCATCGAGATCGCCGTACCGGCCGCCGCGCGCGACGGCATGGACACTGTGGTGGCCCTGCAACTGGATTCGTCCGCCGCGAAGATCGCGCCCGTGCGCTGAAAAATCATGTGCCGCTCCGGCGGATTTCATCATTGCCCGCGCGGGGCGGGCGTCGTCACAATGACGCTCCCCACGATGACATCCTACCTGGAGCAACGATGCGTTCGCAGACGGCGACCCTGACACGCCTGGCGGCCCGCGCCGCCCTGGCGCTTGCCATTCTCACCGGCGTGGCGCATGCCGCGGCCGGTCCCGATCGTCCGCTTGCGCGCCAGCGCCAGAGCTTCAACGCCGGCTGGCGCTTCCACCTGGGCGACATCGGCGGCGCCGAGAAGGCCGGCTTCGACGACCGCGACTGGCAGGCCGTGGGCCTGCCGCACAGCTTCAGCATGCCTTACTTCCAGGCGCCCGAGGTGTACGTCGGCTACGGCTGGTATCGCAAGGACCTCGTGCTGCCGGCGCTGGCCCCCGGGCGCCGCTGGACGCTCGAATTCGAAGCCGCGTTCCAGACGGCCGAGGTGTACGCCAACGGCCGCAAGATCGCGCGCCACCGTGGCGGCTATACCGGTTTTCCCGTCGACCTGACGAACGCATTGCACCCGGGGCGCAACGTGATCGCCGTCCGCGTCGACAACATGTGGGACCCGACGCTGGCCCCGCGCGCCGGCGAACATATCTTCAGCGGCGGCATCTACCGCGACGTCTGGCTCGTGACGACGGACGACGTGCACGTCCCGTGGACCGGCACGGCCGTCACGACGCCCGGCCTGTCGGGCCGCAGCGGCGCCGTGCGCGTGGCGACGGAGGTGCGCAACGACGGCCGGGAACCGGTCAAGGTCAAGGTGCGCACCCGCATCGCCGACGCCCGCGGCGCCACCGTCGCCGTGCTGCCCGATGCCGCCGTCCGGGTGCCGCCGGGCCGCACCCTGGACGTCGCGCAGCAATCCGCGCGGCTGTCCGGCCTCAAGCTGTGGAGTCCCGAGACGCCCGCGTTGTACCGGGCCGTCACGACGCTCGACGTGGCCGGGCGGCGGCGCGACCGCTTCGAGACGGAATTCGGCTTCCGCACCATCGCGTGGACGGCCGGCCGGGGCTTTTTTCTCAACGGCGAACACCGCTACTTCCGCGGCGCCAACGTGCACCAGGACCAGGCCGGATGGGGCGACGCCGTCACGAATGCCGCCATCGACCGCGACGTGCACATGATGAAGGACGCCGGCTTCGACTTCATCCGCGGCTCGCACTACCCGCACGATCCCCATTTCGCCGAGGCGACGGACCGCATCGGCATGCTGTTCCTGCCGGAGGCGCCGTTCTGGGGCACGGCCGGCATGAAGAGCCCGTGGAGCCGGTCCGCCTATCCGCCCGAACCGGAACACCGGGCCGCGTTCGAGGACAGCGTCAAGCAGCAACTGGCGGAACTCATCCGCATCAACCGCAACCACCCGTCGATCGTCGCGTGGGGCATGGACAACGAGGTCTTCTTCACGGACAAGGAGACGCTGCCGCACGTACGCAAGCTGCTGGCCGACGAGGTGGCGTTGTCGCACCGGCTCGATCCGACGCGGCCCGCGGCCGTGGACGGCGCGCAGCGGGGCGAGATCGACCGCATCGGCGACATCGCCGGCTACAACGGCGACGGGGCCGTGCTGTTTCCGGATCCCGGCATCCCCAACTTCGTCGCGGAGTACGGCTCGACCATCTCGGACCGGCCGGGCGAATACGACCCGGGCTGGGGCGACATCGAACGCACGCCGGGCGCGCGGGCGGGGGAGCCGGCCACGTGGCGTTTTCCGTGGCGCGCGGGGGAGGCCGTGTGGGCCGGGTTCGACCATGGCTCGATCGCGGGCAAGTTCGGATCGATGGGGCTCGTCGACTACGCGCGGCTGCCGAAGCGCAGCTGGTACTGGTATCGCAACGCCTACCTCGGCATCGCGCCGCCGGCCTGGCCGCAGCGCGGCAAGCCGGCCGCGCTGCGCGTGACGGCCAGCCGTCCCGTCATCCGCCACGCGGACGGCACGGACGACGTGCAGCTGGTCGTGACCGTCGTCGACGCGGCCGGTTTGCCGCTGTCCGACAGCCCGCCCGTGCGGCTGGCGCTGGAAGCGGGACCGGGCGAACTGCCGACGGGGCGCAGCATCGCGTTCACGCCGGACGGCGACATCCCGATCCGCGACGGCCAGGCGGCCATCGCCATGCGCAGCTGGCAGCGCGGCACGACACGGATCCGCGCGACGTCGCCCGGCCTCGCCGACGGCGTGCTGACGGTGGAGACGGTGGACGGTCCGCGCTTCGTGGCGGGCCGCACGCCGCTGGCGGCCGACCGGCCTTACGTGGCGCGCAAGCTGGAAGTGGGGCCGGAGCAGGCGTTCGGCCTGAAGAATCCGACGCAGGCCAGTTCGAGCGCGGCCGGCCATGCGCCGTCGCTGGCCAACGACGGCGACGCCGCCACGTGGTGGGCGCCGGCGCCGGGGGATGCGGCGCCGTGGCTCGTCATCGATCCCGAGCGCATCGTGAATTATCGCCGGCTGGCCGTGAAGTTCGCGCCGGGCGGGCGCTGCGACCTGATCGCGGAAGCACAGGACGCGGGCGGCGTGTGGCAAACGCTGGCGGATGTGCCCGCGACGGCCGACACGCTCGACGTGCCGGTACGTGCCGTCACGGGACGGCGCGTGCGGCTGCGCCTGAAGGCAGCCGCGGGCGGGGTCGGATCGAGCCCGTGCGGCGTCGCCGACGTCGTCATCACGGGGACGCCGGCGACCTTCTGGTGATCAGCGGACGTTCTGTGCCTTGATCAGCTTGTCCAGCATGGCGTGTTCTTCTTCCGTCAGGTCGGTCAGCGGCGCGCGCACCGGACCGCCGTCGTGGCCGACGAGGCGGGCGCCCGCCTTGACGATCGACACGGCGTAGCCGGCCTTGCGGTTGCGGATCGCCAGGTAGGGCAGGAAGAACTCGTCCAGCAGGCGGTTCGTCGTCGCGTGGTCGTCCTTGGCGATGGCGTGGTAGAAGTCCATCGCCAGCTTCGGCATGAAGTTGAAGACGGCCGACGAGTACACGGGCACGCCCAGCGCCTTGTAGGCCGCGGCATACACTTCCGCGGTCGGCAGGCCGCCCAGGTAGCTGAAGCGGTCGCCCATGCGGCGCCAGATCGAGACCATCAGTTCGATGTCGCCGATGCCGTCCTTGAAGCCGATCAGGTTCGGGCAGCGGTCGGCCAGCTTTTCCAGCGATTCCGGCGTCAGGCGGCACTGGGCGCGGTTGTACACGACGACGCCGATGTTCACGGATTTGCAGACTTCTTCCACGTGCGCGACGAGGCCGTCCTGGCTCGCTTCCGTCAGGTAGTGCGGCAGCAGCAGCACGCCTTTCGCGCCCAGGCGCTCCGCTTCCTGGGCGAACGCGATGGCCGCGCGGGTCGGGCCGCCGGCACCCGCCAGGATGGGCACCTTGCCGGCGCACGTGTCGACGGCCGTCTTGATCACCTGCGAGTACTCGTCGTGCGTCAGCGAGAAGAACTCGCCGGTGCCGCCGGCCGCGAACAGGGCGGTGGCGCCGTACGGGGCGAGCCATTCCAGGCGTTCGATGTAGGTGCTCTTGCGGAAGTTGCCTTCGGCGTCGAAGTCGGTGATGGGGAAGGACAGCAGGCCGGACGACATCACTTGCTTGAGTTCTTGCGGATTCATTTGCGCTCCAGGGGTGTGGGTTTGACTTGTCAGACATCGTACAACTAAGGCGGCGGCATCGCAAGAAATTTTTGATGTGCCGTTGGCCTTACGTGAGTTACGTACGTGTAAACGTCGTCCCCGCGAAGGCGCACTGCTGTCCGGAATAATTTTTACCGTCGAAAAT
>CBIHRX010000056.1:0-26853 GCA_966212555.1 uncultured Massilia sp. | reverse complement strand
AAGTGGGAAGCGCCGAAGCGCCTGGCCGGCTGGGACAAGGTCGCCCTGCAGCCGGGCGAGTCGAAGGAAGTCGACGTCGTCGTCGAGCCGCGCATCCTCGGCCTGTTCGACGAGAAGAGCAAGACCTGGCGCATCGCCAAGGGCAAGTACAAGCTGGTGCTGGCCGAAGACGCCGCCGGCAAGAACGCGACCAGCGTGACGGTCGACCTGCCGGCGTCCACGCTGGACGTGCGCGGCCGCCAGCGCAAGTAAGCACGCAAGTAAGCATCATCCCTCTGCCGCCCACCGCCCGGTGGGCGGCGCATGTTCCCACATAACGACGTTCCCCAAGGAGCGCGAGGAGACTACGACCATGCAACGCAAGTTCGGCAACATCGCTTTGGCCGCTGCCCTGCTGATGGCAGGCGGCGCACAAGCGGCAGACAACAACGGCTTCGTGGCCGTCAAGGACAGCCATTTCGAACGCAACGGCCAGCGCTACATGATCGCCGGTGCGAACTTCTGGTATGGCGGCTACCTTGGCGCCCCGACGGGCGTCGGCCAGCGGGCCCGCCTCGTCAAGGAGCTGGACCGCATGAAGGCGCTCGGCATCAACAACGTGCGCGTGCTGGCCGTGTCGGAAAAGACGGCAATGAAGAGTGCCGTCAGCCCCGCCACGACGAGCGCGCCCGGGCAGTACGACGAGCAGCTGCTGCAAGGCCTGGATTTCATGATGGCCGAACTGGCAAAGCGTGACATGACGGCCGTGCTCTACTTGAATAATTTTTGGCAGTGGTCCGGCGGGATGACCCAGTACCTGAACTGGTTCACCGGCTCGCCCGCGCACGATCCCAACGTGAGCAAGGACTACGAACGCTACATGGCCGAAAACGCGACGTTCTACACGAACGCCCGCGCCCAGGCCGAATACCGCAACGTGATCGCGAAGATTGTCCAGCGCACCAACACGGTGACGAAGAAGGCTTACCGGGACGATCCGACGATCCTGTCGTGGCAGCTCGCGAACGAGCCGCGCCCCGGCAACAGCAAATCCACGCCGCAGGAAAAGGCGACGTACGTGAAGTGGGTCGCGGATACCGCCCACTACATCCGCTCGCTCGATGGCCACCACATGGTCAGCACGGGCAGCGAGGGCCTGGCCGGCTCCGCCCAGGATGCGCAGCTGTATCTGGACGCGCATCGCACGCCGGACATCGCCTACCTGACGTACCACCTGTGGCCGACGAACTGGGGCTGGTTCGATCCGAAGAAGCCCGACGCCACGTGGAACGGCATGATGGAGAAGGCCAGTCACTACCTGAACGTGCACGTCGACTATGCGAAGAAACTGGGCAAGCCGATCGTGCTGGAGGAGTTCGGCCTGAACCGCGACGGCGGCTCGTTCGACATCAAGGCCTCGACCAAGGTGCGCGACCGCTTCTACGACGCAGTCTTCACGACCTTGGAGAAGCGCGCGGCGGCGGGCGATCCGGTCGCCGGCTGGAACTTCTGGGCGTGGGGCGGTGCGGGGCGTGCGGCCAATGCGGATTACTGGTGGAAGCCGGGTAACGATTTCGTCGGCGATCCGCCGCAGGAAGAGCAGGGCCTTTATTCCGTGTTCGACAGCGATGCCAGCTCGCTCAAGTTGATCGCGGACCACGATAAACGCCTGAAGACGATTGGAGCAAAATAGTGAAACGTGGTGCCTCCCTGATCCTTGCCGCCGCCATCGCGGCGTCCCCGGCCGCGGCCTGGGCGCAGAAATTCGACGGCCTCGCGGCCACGCCGCAGATGGGCTGGAACAGCTGGAATAAATTTGCCTGCGATATCGACGAAAAGCTGATCCGCGAGACCGCCGACGCGATGGTAAAACTGGGCCTGAAGGATGCGGGCTACCAGTACATCAACATCGACGACTGCTGGCATGGCGCGCGCGACGAACACGGCAACATCCAGGCGGACGCGCAGCGCTTCCCGTCCGGGATGAAAGCCCTGTCCGACTACGTGCATGCGCGCGGTCTCAAGCTGGGCATCTATTCGGACGCCGGCGACAAGACGTGCGGCGGCCGCCCCGGCAGCCGCGGCCACGAATACCAGGATGCGAAGACGTATGCCGCCTGGGGCATCGACTACCTGAAATACGACTGGTGCGAGACCAAGGGCCTGAACGCCGTCGGCGCCTACACGACGATGCGCGACGCGATCCGCGCGGCCAACCGCCCGATCCTCTTCAGCATCTGCGAATGGGGCGACAACAAGCCTTGGGAATGGGCGGCCGACGTCGGCCACTCGTGGCGCACCACGGGCGACATCTACCCGTGCTGGGACTGCGAAAAGAGCGCAGGTTCCTGGTCCGCGTGGGGCGTGATGCGCATCCTCGACATGCAGGCGGGCCTGCGCAAGTACGCGGGACCGGGCCACTGGAACGACATGGACATGCTGGAAGTCGGCATGGGCATGACGGAAGACGAGGACCGCGCGCACTTCTCGATCTGGGCCATGCTGAATTCGCCGCTCATCCTCGGCAACGACCTGCGCTCGATGCCGGACTCGGTCAAGAAAATCATCGGCCGCCGCGAAGTCATCGCCCTCAACCAGGACCCGCTGGGCGTGCCGGCGCTGCGCTTCTGGAAGCAGGGCCCCGTCGAACTGTGGGCCAAGCCGCTCGCCAACGACGAATGGGCGTTCATGGTGCTGAACCGCGGGGAGTCTCCGCTGCCGCTGCGCTATGACTGGAAGCAGAACGCCATCGCCGACGATCTCTCCAAGCGCGAAGTCGACTTCAAGAAGGCGACGTGGCACTGGACGGATGCGTGGACCGGCAAGACGGGCGACACGAGCAAGCGTCTCGACGCGACCGTGCCGTCGCACGGCGTGCTGCTGCTGCGCCTGAAGAAGGGCGCATGATGCGGCGGCCGCTCGTTGCCGCGCTGCTGGCTGTATGCGCGGCGTCGGCGGCCGCAGAGCAGACGATACCCGCTGCCGACGTCCACGTGGCCCGCATGGGCCGCACGGTGGCGGAATCCGACGGCACGATGCGCTTCGGCTATCCCGGCGTGACGCTGCTGCTCGCCGTCGACGGCACCCGGCTCGCCGTCGAGGCGGCGGGCAGTGCCAACAGCCTCGTCGACGTCATCGTCGACGGCAAGCCGGCCGGCACGCTGCGCCTGGCGCCGCTTATCAGGCGCTACGATGTCTTCAAGGATGCGGCGCCCGGTCCGCACAGGGTGGAACTCGTGCACCGCAGCGAAACGTGGCTGGGCGTGGCGTCCATCGCGCGTTTCACGGCCGATGGCCGTTTTCTTGCCGCACCCGCGCTGCCGAAGCGGCGCATGCTCGTGCTGGGCGATTCCGTCACGTGCGGCGCCGACATGGAGCGCGGTGCCGGCGACAAGGACACGCCGGACTGGTGGAACCCGAGACAGTCCTACGGCATGCTGGCCGCGCGGGCGCTCGATGCGCAGGTGCAGCTGGTCTGCTACGGCGGCCGGGGGCTCGTGCGCAGCTGGAACGACCGGACGGACGAGTTCCAGCTACCCGCGTTCTACGATCTCGCCATCGCGGATGCGGCGCATCCGGTCCCGTGGAAGCAGGCCGGGTACGATGCGGACCTGGTCGTCATCGCGATCGGCACCAACGATTTCAATCCCGGCATCCCCGAGCATGCGGCCTATGTGGATGCGTACACCGCATTCTTGCGCCGCGTGCTGCGCGATCATCCGCATGCGCGGGTCGCGTTGACGGAAGGCGTGCTGCTGGAAGGCGAGAAGAAGGCGGCGCTGATCGCTTATCTGAAGGAAGCGATGGCACGCGTGGACGACAGGCGCGTGCAGCTGCTCGCGCCGGTGGCGCATCAGCCGGGGGATGCCGTCAACGGGCATCCGACGACGGCCCAGCATGCGGTCATGGCGGATGAACTGCTGCCGCAGCTGCGGCGCATCACCGGCTGGTAGGGATAAAAAAATCGACGGACCGGGCCACGCCCGGTGCGTCGGAAAGAGAGCCGGACCACACCGGCTGGAGACGAACCGGCCGCCTCGCTGAATCGGCGGCCGGGCCGAGACCAGGTCGAGATTAGCGACGATGTCCAGCAGGGTCAAACGCATCGGCGCAGAAGGCCTCAAGTTTCGCGCTTATTACTAAACAGAAGGCCAGGGACTTGCTGGCGTTGCGCGTGGGCACGGGGTGCCCACCCTACACCGTCAAACAATGGGCAGCGCCGTCGTTTCCTTGATGCGTTGCAGGGCAAAACTCGACTTGACGTCCAGCACGGCCGGGTGGCGCAGCAAGGTGCCCATCATGAAGCGCGAGAAGTGGTCCATGTCTTCCACGTGCACGCGCAGCAGGAAATCCATCTCCCCCGTCATCGCATAGCAGGCCACCACTTCCGGCCAGGTCGACACGGCCTGCGCAAAGTCGAAGCGCGGCGACGTGGCCGGCACGCGCGCGTTCGCCGCGCCTTCGCTGTGTTTTTCCAGGCGGACATTCACATAGGCCAGCAGGCCCAGGCCCAGCTTGTCGGGATCGAGCAGGGCGACATATTGCCGGATGACGCCGGCTTCTTCCAGCCGCTTGATGCGGCGCAGGCAGGGCGACGGCGACAGGCTGACGCGCTCGGCCACGTCCTGATTCGACAGGCGGCCATCCGACTGGAGGATGGCCAGGATTTTGCGATCGGTTTTATCCAGCTCGATTTTTGACATGAATTCTCCACAGGACTCGCGCACGTCGCAATTTTATTGCGCAAATCGTCTGACGGGGGGAATTCATTGAAATTTAATGCTGGGGGCGCAGGTCTATACTGGCCCCAACCGAAACACGACAAACATAATCGGAGACACGCATGAACGCCCCCCTGGACCGCAGCCAGCTGGAACCGCTACCCCCGCACGAGATCACGCTCGACGATAAATGGACGCTCGAGCGCGGCCGCGCCTTCATGACCGGCACCCAGGCGCTGATCCGCCTGCCGATGCTGCAGCGCGAACGCGACCTGAAGGCCGGCCTGAACACGGCAGGCTACATCACCGGCTACCGCGGCTCGCCCGTCACCCAAGTTGACCAGACCGCGTGGAAGGCAAAGAAACACCTCGAATCGCACCACGTCCACTTCCACCCCGGCATGAACGAGGATCTCGCGGCGACGGCCGTCTGGGGCACGCAGCAGACCAATCTGTTCAAGGATGCGAAGTACGACGGCGTGTTCGCCATGTGGTACGGCAAGGGCCCAGGCGTGGACCGCTGCGGCGATGTGTTCAAACACGGCAACAACGCGGGCTCCGCGCAGAACGGCGGCGTGCTCGTGCTGGCGGGCGACGATCACGCGGCGAAATCGTCGTCGACGGCGCACCAGTCCGACCACATCCTGCACCACTGCGGCATCCCCGTGCTGTACCCGTCGTCCGTGCAGGAATACATCGACTACGGCCTGCACGCGTGGGCGATGAGCCGCTACAGCGGCCTGTGGGTGTCGATGAAATGCGTGACCGACATCATCGAATCGGGCGCCGTCGTCGATCTCGATCCGGACCGCGTGCAGACCATCCTGCCGGCCGATTTCGAGATGCCGCCGGGCGGCCTGAACATCCGCTGGCCGGACGCCGTGCTGGACCAGGAAGTGCGCATGAACCACTACAAGTGGTATGCCGCACTGGCCTATGCGCGCGCCAATAAACTCAACCAGATCATCTGGGACAGCCCCCAGCCCAAGATCGGCATCATCACCGCGGGCAAGTCCTACCTCGACACGCGCCAGGCGCTGGCCGACCTCGGCATCGACGAGCTGGCCGCGCGCGACATCGGCCTGCGCGTGTATAAAGTCGGCATGACGTGGCCGCTCGACTCCGTCGGCGTGCACGAATTCGCGCGCGGCCTGGACGAGATCCTCGTCGTCGAGGAAAAGCGGCAGGTGCTGGAATACGCGCTGAAGGAAGAGCTGTACAACCTGCCGGACGGCGAGCGCCCGCGCGTCGTCGGCAAGTTCGACGACGCCGGCGAGTGGAGCGTCAAGAACCGCTCCGGCCAGGGCGACTGGCTGCTGTCGGCGAACTACGAGCTGAATCCGGCCCAGGTCGCGCGCGCGATCGCGTCGCGCATCTCGCACTACTGCGCCGGCCACCCCGTCGAGCAGCGCGTCAAAGAGCGCATCGCCTTCCTCGAAGCGAAGGAACTGATCCTCAAGAACATCCCGAAGGCGAACCCGGAAACGGACCGCATCCCCTATTTTTGCTCCGGTTGCCCGCACAACAGCTCGACCAAGGTGCCGGAAGGGTCGCGCGCGATGGCCGGCATCGGCTGCCACTACATGGTGCTGTGGATGGACCGCGAGACGTCCACGTTCACGCACATGGGCGGCGAAGGCGTCACGTGGATCGGCCAGGCGCCGTTCACGGGCGAGAAGCACGTGTTCGCGAACCTGGGCGACGGCACCTATTACCACTCGGGCGTGCTGGCGATCCGCGCGTCGGTCGCGGCCAAGGTCAACATCACTTATAAAATCCTGTACAACGACGCCGTCGCGATGACCGGCGGCCAGGTCGTCGACGGCCCGCTCGACCCGGCCAAGATCAGCCGCCAACTGGCCGCCGAGGGTGTGAAACCGATCATCGTCGTCACGGACGAACCGGAGAAGTATCCGGACGATTATCCGTGGGCCGAAGGCGTCACCGTGCGCCACCGCGCGGAACTGATGGACGTGCAGCGCGAACTGCGCGAGATGCCGGGCGTGTCGGCGATGATCTACGACCAGACCTGCGCGTCGGAAAAGCGGCGCCGTCGGAAGAAGGGCGCGTACCCGGATCCGGCCAAGCGCGCGGTGATCAACGAAGCCGTGTGCGAAGGCTGCGGCGACTGCTCGAAGCAGTCGAACTGCCTGTCCGTCGAACCGCTGGAGACGGAACTGGGCCGCAAGCGCCAGATCAACCAGTCCTCGTGCAACAAGGATTTCTCGTGCGTGACCGGGTTCTGCCCGAGCTTCGTCACGGTCGAAGGCGGCGGGTTGAAGAAACCTGAAAAAACCACGTCGGACGCGGCGCCGCCGTCGCTGCCGATGCCGAAGATTCCCGCGACGACGAACCCGTTCGGCATCCTCGTCACGGGCGTCGGCGGCACGGGCGTCGTGACGGTCGGCCAGATCCTCGCGGTCGCCGCCCACGTCGAAGGCAAGGGCGCACTCGTGCTGGACATGAGCGGCCTCGCGCAGAAGGGCGGCCCGGTGATGTCGCACGTGCGCCTGGCGGACCGCCAGGACGACCTGTATTCGACGCGCGTCGGCACCGGTAACGCGGACCTCGTGATCGGTTGCGACCAGATCGTGACGGCCAGCCGCGACGCGCTGTCGCGCATGGGCGAAAACCGTACGTGGGCCGCCGTCAACGCGACGGGCGCCACCACCGCCGCCTTCATCCGCAACCCGGACTGGCAATTCCCGGCCGAAGGTTCGCGCGGCGCCATCGTGCAGGCTTGCGGCGAGGGTAACGTCGACTTCATCGACGCCGGCCACATCGCGACCACGCTGATGGGCGACGCCATCGCCACCAACATGTTCATGCTGGGCTACGCGTTCCAGAAGGGCCACGTGCCGCTGCAGGAAGCGTCGATCGTGAAGGCGATCGAGTTGAACGGCGTCTCCGTCGCCTTCAACAAGGCCGCGTTCAACTGGGGCCGCACGGCCGCGCACGACCTGCCGTCCGTGCAAAAGCTCGTCACGCCCGCGAAGGTGATCGAATTCAAGCGCGCACAGACGCTGGACGACCTGGTGAAACGCCGCGTCGAACTCCTGGGCGCGTACCAGGACGCCGATTACGCCGCGCAGTACAAGGCGTTCGTCGACCGGGTCCGCGCCGCCGAGGACAAGCTGGGAAAGGGCATGCGCTTGACGGAAGCCGTCGCACGCTACCTGCACAAGCTGATGGCCTACAAGGACGAGTACGAAGTCGCTCGCCTGTACACGGACCCCGCGTTCATGGCCAGGATCGACGGCATGTTCGAAGGCGACGTGAAACTGAAGTTCCACCTGGCGCCGCCGCTGTTCGCGAAGAAGGACAAGGACGGCCATCTCGTGAAACAGGAATTCGGCCCGTGGATGATGAAGGCCTTCGGCGTGCTGGCGAAGCTGAAGGGCTTGCGCGGCACGGCGTTCGATCCGTTCGGCCACACGGCCGAGCGCCGGATGGAGCGCGCCCTGATCCAGGACTATCGCGGCACGATCGAAGGCTTGCTGCCCAAGCTGACGGCCGATAACCTGGCGCAGGCCGTCGCGATCGCGAGCATCCCGGAAGACATCCGCGGCTTCGGCCACGTCAAGGAGCGCAACCTCACTGCGGCCAAGCGCAAGGAAGCGGAACTGGTGGCCGCTTTCCACGCGGACGGTACCGCCACGCGCGCGGCCTGATGTTTGACACGCCGCCGCCTGCCGGATGACCTCCGGCAGGCGGCGTTGTCGCATTGCACCGGTTGTTACAGTTGGATGCATTTCGCCAAGCGGCCGGGTCTATAATCGGACGCATGAAATCGCTTTCCGCCTTCGCGGTATCGACCGCCGCTTCGCCGACCCGTTTTTCCCGCCTGTTCGCCTGCGCTTTCGCGACGCTCGTCACGCTGTCCGGCTGTGGCGGCGGCGGTGGAAATCCGAACATCGGCGCATCGACGCCTGTCGCCAGCGATCCCGGCACCGGCACGTCCACGCCACCGTCCACGACGCCCGCGCCGCCGGCCGTGACCCCGGACCCGATCCCGGCCGACTACATGAGCTACCAGAACCTGTGCGCGGCGCCGCGCACCGGCGTCGACGCCGAGGGCTATGCGTTCCCGGACCGCCAAGGCACGCTGCAGGACGAGATGAAATTCCTGCGCGGCTGGAGCGACGCGACTTATCTCTGGTACAACGAGATCCCGGCGACGGTCCGCATGGCGGACTACACGAACACGCTCGACTATTTCGATGCGCTGAAGACGTTCGCGCTGACCGCGTCGGGCAAGCCCAAGGACCGTTTTCATTTCACCTACACGACGGCGGAATGGGATGCGCTCACCAATGCGAGCCAGGACACGGGCTATGGTTTGACCTGGTCCGTCAACTCCACGACGGCACCGCGCACGTGGATCGCCGCGATCGTCGAGCCGGGTTCGCCCGCGGCGGCCGCCGGCATCCAGCGGGGCGACCTGCTGACGGCCGTCGACGGCATCGACTTCATCAACACCACCGACAGGGCGCAGGTCGCGCTGCTGAACGACGGCCTGTCGCCGGAGACTGCCGGCGAGCGCCACACGCTCACGCTCCGCCGCGGCGACACCACGCGCGACGTCGCGCTGACGTCCGCCGTCGTCACGACGACGCCCGTGAAAAACGTGAAAACGATCGATACGCCGGCCGGCAAGGTGGGCTACCTGAGCTTCGAGGACCACAATGCCGTCTCCGAACTGCAGCTCGTCAACGCGTTCACGACCCTGAAGAACCAGGACGTGACGGATCTCGTGCTCGACATGCGCTACAACGGCGGCGGCCTGTTGTACATCGCCAGCGAACTGGCGTACATGATCGCGGGACCGGCCACGGCCGGCAAGACGTTCGAACGCGCGGTCTACAACGACAAGACGGCGTCCGACGCCCCGATCCCGTTCCGCAACACGGCCTTCGGCTTTTCCGCGCCGCGCAACATGGCGCTGCCTTACCTGGGCCTGAAGCGCGTGACCGTGCTGACGACGTCCGACACGTGCTCGGCCAGCGAAGCCGTGATCAACGGCTTGCGCGGCGTGGACGTCCAGGTCGACCTCATCGGCGGCACGACCTGCGGCAAGCCCTATGGCTTCACGCCGATGGACAACTGCGGCACGACGTATTTCACGATCCAGTTCCAGGGCGCGAACGCGAAAGGCTTCGGCGATTTCGCGGACGGCTTCGCGCCGACCTGCGCCGTATCCGACGACATGGCGCATGCGCTGGGCGATCCGGCCGAAGGCATGCTGGCCGCCGCGCTGGCCTATCGCGCGACCAATACCTGCCCGGCGGCGTCGACGGCGCGCGCGCGCGGCGTGCCCATGCACCTGGCGCGGTCGCAGCTGAAGGAGATCGCGATTTACCCGCCGCGGACGCGCTGAATTCGCGTGGGCACGGGGTGCCCAACCTTCAACTTTACCGAAATGAATCGATGATCCGTACCGCGTTTTTGCTGGCCTTGCTGGCCGCTCCCCTGGCGCATGCCGCCCCCGACCTGGTCACCGTGTCGGAGCGCTCCGGCTTTACGGCCACGGGCCGCTACGATGAAGTCGTCAAGCTGTGCGGCGCGTTCCAGCAGGCGTATCCGAAGCAGGTGAGATGCTTCCAGTTCGGCACGACGCCGGAAGGCCGGCCGATGCTGGCGCTGGCGGTCAACGCGCGCGGCCTGCTCACGCCCGAGGCGGTGCGCAAGGCGAACCTGCCCGTCACGCTGATCCAGGGCGGCATCCACGCGGGCGAGATCGACGGCAAGGATGCGGGCTTCCTCGCGCTGCGCGAACTCCTCGAAGGCAAGACGGCCGCGCTCGACAAGCAGGTGTTGCTGTTCGTCCCCGTGTTCAACGTCGACGGCCACGAGCGCTTCGCGAAATGGAACCGCCCGAACCAGCGCGGTCCCGTCGAGATGGGCTGGCGCACGACGGCGCAGAACTACAACCTGAACCGCGACTACGTAAAGGCGGACGCGCCCGAGATGCAGGCCATGCTGGCCCTCGTGAACACGTGGGATCCGCTGACCTATGTCGACCTGCACGTCACGGACGGCGCCATGTTCCAGCACGACGTCTCGATCCAGGTCGAACCCGTGTATTCGGGCGACCCGGCATTCCGCAAGATCGGCCAGGCCCTGCGCACGAACGTCATCGCCGACATCGGCAAGCAGGGCTCGATGCCGCAGTCCTACTACATGTCGTTCAAGGAGACGGACGACCCGGCCTCCGGCTTCGTCGACGGCGTCTCCGATCCGCGCTTCTCGACCGGCTATTTCCAGCTGCGTAACCGGATGGCGATGCTCGTCGAGACGCATTCGTGGAAGGACTATCCGACCCGCGTGCGCATCACCCACAATTCGATCGTCTCCGTGCTGCAGCAGGTGGCCGCCCACGGTGCCGAATGGATGCAGGCCGCGCGCGCGGCCGACGCACGCGCCATGCGCATCGCCGGCCAGCCCGTGGCGCTGACGTACCGCACCACCGACAAGACGACGATGGTCGACTTCCAGGGCTATGCCTACACGCGCACGATGTCCGACGTGTCGGGCATGCTGATGACGCATTACGACGAAACGAAGCCGCAGGTCTGGCACGTGCCGCTGCGCGACGAAGTCGTGGCCGACCTGCAGGTGCAGGCGCCCGGCGCGGGCTACGTCGTGCCGGCCGCGTGGGCGCAGAGGGTCGCGACGAAGCTCACGCAACACGGCATCGTGTTCCGCAAGGTGGACAAGGCCGTAGCCGCCGCGCAGGTGCAAACGTTCCGTGCCGACCAGGCCACGTTTTCTCCGACGTCGTTCGAATCGCACCAGCGCCTGAAGGTCGAAGGCAGCTGGAAACCCGAGCCGCGCAACCTTGCCCGGGGCGCGCTGTTCGTGCCGATCGCGCAGCCCAAGGCACGCCTCGTCATGGCCCTGTTCGAGCCGCAGGCCCCGGATTCGCTGCTGGCCTGGGGCGAGTTCAACAACGCCTTCGAGCGCAAGGAATACATGGAGGAATACGTGGCCGAGGACGTGGCGCGCGAACAGCTGGCGCGCGATCCGGCGCTGGCGGCGGAATTCCGGCGTAAGGTCGAGACGGACCCGGCATTCGCGAAGAACGCCCATGCGCGCCTGGAATTCTTTGCGCGCCGCCACCCGTCCTGGGATGAGCGTTTCAACCTGTATCCGGTATTGCGCACCGACGTGGCGCTGTAATACCGGGCGACCTCCACATGGTCCGCATGGGTCCGCATGGGTCCGCATGCGCACGCGGACCATGCACCTTCGACCTCGTCGTTATCCATTCGTCGACGGCAAATGCATGCGGTCTGATCTTGCGCAACCGCCGTCGATTCCGCTGCAACCGTCGCGCACGGCGCCACTCTGAACCCATGTGTTTCGTTCGATGGAGGGTGCCATGGACAAGAATTTTTATTTTGCAACTAACCGGCGTGCCGCGCATGCACCGCGCGCACGACGAATGCGCGCGCGCGGCGGAGGCTGAGCATGGGCGCCGCAGCCATCCGGGCCAGCTGCTGCATCGTCTGCGGGACGACGGCACCGGACCGGATCGAGCACCTGCTGCTCAGCCTCGCGACGGCGTGTCCGCACCTGCTGGTCTACCTGGTCGACGATGCGCAACAGCCGCTGCTTCCCGCGCTGGCCGGACGCTACGGCGCGCACTATCGCCCGCACCCGGCCCGTACTGGCCAGGCGTGCGCCCATAACGGGATCCTGCGCGAGGCGGCCGCGGAGGGGAGCGTGTATCACCTGCTGCTTGCACCCGACATCGGCTTGCCGCTCGACGCGGTGGCCAGGATGATCGCCTATATGGAGCAGCATCCCGACGTGGGCCTGCTGGCGCCGCGGGTGCAGGATGTGGACGGGCGCTTGCAGCCGCTGTGCAGCCTGCTGCCGGGACCGCTGGAGCTGCTGCTGGGCCGCTGCTTTCCGCTGCTGCGCCGGTCCAGCGGCAGGCTGGCGCGCTACCAGCTGCACGCGGGCGGCTACAGCCGGGTGATGGAGGTGCCGGTGCCGCCGGCCTGCTGCCTGCTGATGCGGGTCGAGACCGTGCTGCGCGCCGGCATGTTCGACGAGCGCTTCCTGCTGCGTTTCGACACCGTCGACCTGGCGCGCCGCACCGCACGCAGCGCGCGCACCGTGTTCGTGCCGCATGTGCTGGTCGTGCGTCATCCCGTGTGCGATTCTGCCCAGGGAAGAGCGCGCGGCTGGCGCAGGCGGTCGGCCTCGCTCTGGTGGCGGTGCGTGTCGGCCTGGCGCTACTTCGACAAGTGGGGCTGGCTGCGCGATCCCGAGCGCGACCGCATCAATGCCCGCGCGCTGCGCCAGCTCGGCCCGGCCCGCCGGCAGTCGGATGGCGTGAGCCCGGCGGGCTCCGACGTGGCCGGCTGATCGGGCCGGGAGCCGCGCTCAGCAGCGCTGCAGCGGGCGGCGTGCGTACCAGCCGAACGCGAGGATCAGCAGGTAGCACAGCGCGGGCACGGCCAGGGACAGGCGCAGGCCGGCGACGTCGGCGGCATAGCCCGTGAACAGCGGGATGACGGCGCCGCCGACGATGGCCACGCAGATCAGGCCCGAGCCTTCCGCCGCGCGCTCGCCCAGGCCTTCCGACGCCAGGGTGAAGATGGTGGGGAACATGATCGAGTTGACGAGGCCGATGGCCAGCAGCGCCCAGCCCGACGTGGCGCCCTGGGTGGTGGCGGAGACGAGCAGCAGCAGGGCCGCGATGGCGCCGGCGCCGGCCAGCACCTTGCCCGGCGAGCAGATGCGCAGGACGTAGGCGCCGAGGAACCGGCCGACCATGGCGCCGCCCCAGTACAGCGGCACGTGCTTGCCGGCCGCCTCGGCCCCGAGGCCCAGCACGTCGTGCTGCATCAGGTAGTTGACGATCAGCGAGCCGACGGCCACTTCGGCGCCGACGTACAGGAAGATGCACAGGGTGCCGAATGCGAAGCGGGGCCGTTTCAGCAGGTCGAAGGCGCTCCACATGCTGCTGTCGGGATGGGGATGTTCGACGAGCTTGTTGCGGTTCGTCCAGACGAGAAGGGCGACGACGGCCAGCGCGACGGCCAGGCCGAGGTAGGTATGCACGACGACCTGGCTCTCGGCCGCGCGGTAGGCGGCGAGCGCGTCGGCCGACAGGGTCGCCTGGTCGACGTGGGCCAGCGAGCCGAGGATCAGGATGGCGCCGACGTACGGAAAGACGGTCGTGCCGAGCGAGTTGAAGGCCTGGGCGAACGTCAGGCGGCTGGAAGCCGTCGGGGGCGCGCCCAGCATCGAGATCAGCGGATTCGCCACGACCTGCACGATGGTGATGCCGGCGGCCAGCACGAACAGCGCGAGCAGGAAGGTGCCGAACATGCCGGACGAGGACGCCGGGATGAACAGCAGGCAGCCGGCCGTCATCGTGAGCAGGCCGACGACGGCCGTGCGCATGTAGCCGATGCGCTGCACGATGGCGGCGGCCGGCAGCGACACGATGAAGTAGGCGGCAAAGAAGGCCGACTGCACGAGCATCGCCTGCGCGTACGACAGCGTGAACAAGTCCTTCAGTTTCGGGATGATGACGTCGTTCAGGCTCGTGATGCCGCCGAACGTGAAGAACAGCGCGAACACGAAGACGCGCAGGCTCGCGACCTGGGTGTTGGCGTGGGTAGCGGTGCCGCCGGGCTGGGCGGTACCGGCGGGTTGGCCGATTTGCATGAGGAATCCAGATGGACGTGACAGGAGGTAGGAATATTACATCTGTTTGCCGGCCTGTAGGCAATGCCGGATCGTCGAATTCGAGAGTGAAATCGATCTCATCATGCGTTCATTAAGAAACTTCACTACACAGCGAATGTCAAACTATGCGCGATACGTAGACGTTCTGTTTCTGTGCCGCTCATGCTAGGCTGGCTGGCCTCATCATCGACACGGGACACGCGATGTGGATCAGACAAATGGCTGTGGGGTGCGCCCTGGCGCTGGCGGCGCTCGCCCCGGCGGCCGCGCAATCGCCGGCTCGATACGACGCCGCGCTCGCCCGGTCGCTCGGCGCGAACGACAACGGCATGCGCAGCTACGTGCTCGTGATATTGAAAACGGGACCCACGCGCGTGCCGGACGGGGCCGAGCGCACGAAGATGTTCGAAGGGCATTTCGCCAACATGAAACGCCTGGCGGCCGAGAAGAAACTGGTGGTGGCGGGGCCGCTGGACGGCGTGGAGGGCAAGCGCGGCATCTTCGTCTTCGCCACGCCCGACATCGAGGTGGCGAAGTCCTATGTCGCCACCGATCCCGTCATCGTCAACGGCGAGATGGTGGCCGAGTACCACAAGTTCTTCGCGTCAGCCGGGCTGATGGCCGTGAACGACATCCACGCGAAGATACAGAAGCAGTAAGGCTTACAGCGGCTGCAGCGGAATGGTGCCGGTTGCCGGCGTCGAGCACGGTTCCTCGTCGAACGCGATGTCGCCGGCCGGATTGGCCACGCCATCGGCCTTCAGGTCCTTGAAGCCGAACATGTCGCGGTCCATCAGGTGCGACGGCACGACGGTCGACAGCGACGAGAAGATGTTTTCCACGCGGCCCGGGTGTTTCTTTTCCCAGTCGCGCAGCATCGCCTTGATCTGCTTGCGCTGCAGGTTTTCCTGCGAGCCGCACAGGTCGCACGGGATGATCGGGAACCGCTTCACTTCCGCATAGCGTTCCGTATCCGCTTCCTTCACGTACGCCAGCGGACGGATCACGACGTGCTTGCCGTCGTCCGACACGAGCTTGGCCGGCATGCCCTTGATCTTTGCGCCGAAGAACATGTTCAGGAAGAAGGTCTCGAGGATGTCGTCGCGATGGTGGCCCAGGGCGATCTTCGTGCAGCCCAGCTCGTCCGCCACGCGGTACAGGATGCCGCGCCGCAGGCGTGAGCACAGCGAGCACGTCGTCTTGCCTTCCGGGATCAGGCGCTTGACGATGCTGTACGTGTCCTGGTTCTCGATGTGGTACGGGATGCCCAGCTTTTCCAGATACGCCGGCAGCACGTCGGCCGGGAAGTTCGGCTGTTTCTGGTCGAGGTTGACGGCGACGATGTCGAACTTGATCGGGGCGCGCTCGCGCAGGGTCATCAGGATGTCCAGCAGCGCATAGCTGTCCTTGCCGCCGGACAGGCAGACCATGACCTTGTCGCCATCCTCGATCATGTTGAAATCGCCGATCGCCTGGCCGACGAGCCGGCACAGCCGCTTGTGCAGCTTGTTGTTTTCGTACGCCTGTTTTTCCGCCTTCTTGTCGGCAGCGTCGGACGCGTCGGCAGGACGCGCCAGGGTCACTTCATTCATGCTTCATCCTTGATCTGGAACACTTCGACGCCGACGCCTTCGCAGTCGGGATACACGTCGGGCTTCATCGTCGACACGCGCGCCGCGCGCACGTTCGGGTGCGCCAGCATCGCCTTCACGACGTCGTCGCACAGCGTTTCCTGCAGGTGCACGTGGCCTTGCGCCATGCGCCTGGCGATGGTCTCGCGCATGAAATCGTAGTCGACCACTTCGTGCAGCTGGTCGTCCTTCGGCGTCGACAGGGCGAGCGGGATGTACAGGTCGACATTGATCAGGACGCGTTGCTCGCCCTTCTTTTCGAACTCATGGACACCAATGTTGATCATGACTTCGTAATTGCGCAGGAACAGCCTGCGGCAATCGCGCAGCTGCGGGTAGAACAGGGCGGACAACATAGGAAACCTTCGATGGTGAGTGGGGTACAGGTTATTCAGTCAAAAACATCACGTCGCGCGCCAGCGGCATCAGGTGCTGGCCGCCGTCGACGAGCAGGGTGGTGCCGGTCAGCGCCTTCGCACTCGCCGCGTAGCACACGGCGTCGACGATGTCCTGCGGCGTGGACGAGCGCCCCAGCGGCGTGACCTGGTGCGCGCGATCGAAGCCGTCCGCGCTCTGGTCGCCCGAGACGAGCGTGATGCCGGGCGCGACGCCGACGACGCGCAGCTTCGGTGCCAGCGCCTGGGCCAGCATCGTGGTGGCCGTCTGCAATGCCGCTTTCGACAACGTGTACGACAAAAAATCCGGGTTGAGATTGTACAGTTTCTGGTCGAGCAAGTTGATCACGACGGCCTGGCCGCTGTCCGGCACCAGCGCGTGCAATGCCTGCGCGAGCAGCAGCGGGGCGGCCACGTTGCACTGCATGTGGGCGGCCAGCAGGGCCGGAGAAAAGGCGTCCGGCTTGTCGTATTCGAACAACGACGCGTTGTTGACGATGCAATCCAGGGCCCCCAGCAGGTGCACGGCCTGGCCGGGCAGGGCGCGCACGGCCGCCTCGTCGGCCAGGTCGGCGTGCAGGGCGACGGCGCGCCGGCCCAGGGCGCGGATGGCTGCGACGACCTCGTCGGCATCGAGCGCGGACTGGCGGTAGTGCACGGCGACGTCCCAGCCAGCCTCGGCCATGCCAAGCGCGATGGCGCGGCCGATGCGCCGGCCGGCGCCGGTGACGAGGGCCACGCGCGCACGTCCCGCATGCGGGCGGTCTGCGGGTGTGCCAACTGAGTCAGGAGTCGAATTTGTCTGTGTCATCGTGGTTTGTGGGTCGCTGCCGATTCTCGCTACAATGGCCGGATGTCCTTACCTCTTCCCTCCAGCGACGCGCTGGCCGCGTCCCAAGCCCTGCAGCGCATGATCGCTGCCGAGATCGCCGACCAGGGCGGCGCCATCCCGTTTTCGCGTTTCATGGAACTGGCGCTGTACGCGCCGAATCTCGGCTATTACAGCGGCGGTGCGGCCAAGCTGGGCCGCGATGGCGATTTCACCACGTCGCCCGAGATCAGTCCGCTGTTCGGTGCCACGCTGGCGCGCGCGGCCGCCGCTATT
Source organism: uncultured Massilia sp. (assembly GCA_966212555.1). GTDB lineage: Bacteria > Pseudomonadota > Gammaproteobacteria > Burkholderiales > Burkholderiaceae_D > Telluria. The sequence continues at coordinate 9,314 of CBIHRX010000056.1, read as the reverse complement.
ATGGCCCAAAGTGGCCCCAACATCATCGAATTCGGCGCCGGCACGGGCAAACTGGCGCACGACGTCCTGGCGACGCTGGCCGAACTGGGCGTGCGCGTCGACAGTTATACGATCATCGAACTGTCGGGCGAATTGCGCGCGCGCCAGCAGGAAGCCTTGAAGGATTTCCCGCAGGTGCGCTGGACGCACGATTTCCCGGTGGCGTTCCGCGGTGTCGTGCTCGCCAACGAGGTGCTGGATGCAATGCCGGTCGAGCTCGTCGTGCGCGACGGCGGGCGCTGGCAGCGGCAGATGGTGACGGTCGAAGACGGCCGCTTCGCATTCGCGCCGGCGCAGCCCGACGCGGCGCTGCTGGAGCAGGTCGCCCGCCAGATTCCCGACGCCGACACCCTGCAGGATGGCTATCTGACCGAAGTGCACCCCATCGCCTGCGGCTTCATGCGCTCGCTGGCGCAGATGTTCGAGAAGGGGAAGGGCGCCGCGATCCTGATCGATTATGGCTTCCCGGCCCATGAATATTATTTCGACGAGCGCACGAGCGGCACGCTGATGTGTCATTACCGCCACCATGCGCACCCGGATCCGTTTTATTTGCCCGGCCTGCAAGACATCACGGCGCACGTCGATTTCACCGCGATGGCGCTGGCGGCCCACGGCGCCGGGCTGGACGTGCTCGGCTACATGAGCCAGGCGGCATTCCTGCTGGCGGCCGGCATCGGCGAGCTGCTCCTGCGGACGGACCCGGAGGATGCGCTGCGCTACCTGCCGCAGTCGAAGGCCGTGCAAAAGCTCGTGTCGCCGGCCGAAATGGGGGAATTGTTCAAGGTGCTCATCGTCGGCAGCGGCGTCGCGCTTGAACCCGCCATCGAGCGCGCCGATCGCAGCCACAAGTTGTGATACTGACATCTTGCGCGGTGGATACAAACCCGGCTATGCTGTAATGCCGCCCGTACGGCAGGCTGCCCCGTGCCTCTGCCGTTAAAGAACGAATCGGCTAATATTGAAGCAGCTGGCGCCCAGTGCAACCCGACCCTGACCCATGGCCAAGATTCATACTCATTATGACAACCTGAAGGTGTCGCGCCACGCACCGCAGGAAGTCATTCGCGCGGCCTACAAGGCCTTGAGTCAGAAATATCACCCCGACAAGAATCCGGGCGACGAGCGCGCCGCCCGCATCATGGCCATCGTCAATACGGCCTACAACATCCTGTCCGATCCCGTGCGCCGCAAGGAGCACGACGAATGGATCGCGTCGGAAGAGTGGGAAGTCGAGTGGCTGGAAAGTTCCCATGGCGAGGATGGCCGCGAAAGGCCGCGCGACCCGCACTGGGAGCCGCGCCAGGTCGAAGCGCCGTCGCGCTGGCGCGTGCTGCGCGACCCGCGCTGGTGGGGTCTGATGCTCGCCTCGTTCGCGGGCGGCGGCGCGCTGGCCATCGTCCTGCTCGATCCGCCCAAGGTGCTGCCGAGCGCGCTGGCCTGGCCGGGCAAGGCCCAACCCGTGGCCGCGGCGCCCGCGTCGGCGTCCGCCTCCGCTTCCGCATCCACGCCGAATACCCCGCCGGACCCGCTCGGCAGCGACGCCAGCGCCGACGGCTGGGCCCGCCCCGCCGGGCAGGCCGATGCGCCGCCCGACATCAAGGCCCTCGGCGTGACCCAGCTGATCGTGCCGGCCCGCGCCCCCGATTGCGACACCGACCTGCAAGCCCAGGTGGCGCCCACGGGCGATCCGTGGCCGGCGCAGTCCGGCTACATCGACGGTTATCCGCTCGGCAACCAGGGTGAGGACATGCAGGTGCTGGTCGACAACAGCAGCAATCCGTCGCCCGTGCTGGTCAAGATCTACGACCTGGACCGCCGCTCGAACGTGCGCCACGCCTATGTGCTGGGCCGCGCCAAATTCCTCATCGATAAACTGTCGGCCGGAAAGTACGAAGTCCGTTACCAGAACATCATGGTCGGGGGCGCCCGCCCCGAATGCGCCAACAGCCACCGCGCGCCGCTGCGCCAGGCCGCCGCACGCCAGCCCGGCGCCTGAGTGTGGTTTTTTGCGACATTTCGCCAGGTTCGATACTGGTGAGTCAAGAATTTTGTTCCCTGGACGTAATATACTCGGTAGACCACGCGGGCCCACGTAGCCCACCAGCCCATCGCAGGCACACACGGACAACCGGGACATGAACGAACTTGACGGCCTCAACGCCCTGATCATCGAGCCGCACGCCGGTATGCGCTCGACGATCCACAACATGCTGAACATGTGCGGCCTGAGCAAGATCGACCACGTCGGCAGCTCGAACCAGGCCGTCAAGCACCTGGGCCTGAAGCAGTACGACGTGATCCTGTGCGAATACGCACTGGAAGGCGGCCAGGACGGCCAGCAACTGCTCGAGGACGTGCGCCACCACAAGCTGATGCCGCTGTCGACCATGTTCTTCATGGTCACGGCCGAAGGCGATTACGGCAAGGTCGTCAGCGCCGCCGAACTGGGCCCCACGGACTACATCCTGAAACCGTTCACGGCCGACCGCCTGCTCGAACGCATCGCGCGCGGCCTGGAACGGCGCAACGCGCTGCTGCCCGTGTACGAGCTGATGGAGGCGGGCAGCCAGCGCGAGGCGATCGCCGCCTGCCTCGACGGGGAAGAACGCCATCCGCGCTACCTCGTCGACTTCATGCGCCTGCGCGCCGAACTGCACATGTTCCTCGGCGAGCCGCACGAGGCGGAGCCGATCTACCGCCAGCTGGTCGAGACCAAGGCCATCGCCTGGGCGCGCCTGGGCCTGGCCAAGACGCTGTTCCTGCGCGAACGCTACGACGAAGCCCGCGACACGCTCGAAGACCTCGTCGACAGCAACAAGAACTTCGTCGACGCCTACGACTGGCTCGCGCGCACCCACGAGGCCATCGGCGCGCTGGATGCGGCGCAGGCCGTGCTGACGGATGCCGTGGCCGTGTCGCCGCACGCGGTGCGCCGGCTGCGCAAGCTGGGCGAGACGGCGCTCGAGGCGGGCGACCACGACACGGCCGAGAAGATCCTCAAGCAGGTCGTCAGCAAGGCCAAGTATTCCGAATTCAAGGACCCGCAGGACCACGTGCGCCTCGTGCAGACGCTCGTGCGCAAGGGCGATCCGGTGCAGGCGGCGGCCGTCATCCGCGACCTCGACAAGTCGATGGCGTTCCAGAAGCACACACCGCTGTGCAGCGCCATCGCATCGAGCCTCGTGCACGAATACACGGGCAACGAAGCGCGCCTGGCCGAGTCGCTGGCGACGGCGCTCGCCGCCAGCCAGGATGCGCCCGAACTGCGCCCGGAGATCAAGCTGGAACTGGCGCGCACCTGCATCGAGAACGGCCTCGAGGAAGGCGCCGCCGAGATCGTGCGCGAGGTGATGCGCAATGCGCAGAACGGTGCCGCGGTGGCGCGTGCGATGGCCGTGTTCGAAAACGCGGGCCAGGCCGAGACGGCGCAGAAGCTGGCCATGGAAAGCCGCCAGCAGGTCGTCGACCTCGTCGCCACCGGTGCCGCCAAGGCCAAGAGCGGCGATTACAAGGGCGCCGTCGTGCTGATGCAGGAAGCGGCGACCAAGCTGCCGGACAATCCGCAGGTCGTGTTCAACGCCGCGCTGGCGATCCTGAAATGCCTGGACCACGAAGGCTGGGACGAGCGCCTCGGCCAGCAGGCCATGGGCTACATCGCCGGCGTGCGCCGCCTCGATCCGGTCAACCCGAAGCTGCCGGCCCTGGCCGATTTGCACCAGCAGATCCTCAAGAAATACAACAAGAACACTACCAGGGCCCGCGCCTGAGGAAGGCCGGCTGAGCATCATGACGACTCCGAATCCCGGCCCGCCGCCCGACGGGCGCCGCGTGCGCGCCGCGCTGCTGCAGAAGGTCTGCGGCGACCAGGACATGTTCGCGCTCGGCAGCGCCATCGCGCGCGTCGTGCAGATGGCCACGTCGGAGGACCAGGGCATCCACGACCTCGCGCACTACGTGCTGTCCGACGTCGCGCTCACGCAGCGCATCCTGCGCCTCGCGAACACCGTCCGCTACCGCACGGCGGCCGGCACGGCCGTCACGACGGTGTCGCGCGCGATCTCGCTGCTGGGCTTCGACAACGTGCGCACCGTCGCGCTGGCGATGCTGCTCGTCGATGCGCTGGCCAGCAGCGACCACGCGTACAGCGTGCGCGTGGAGCTGGAGGCGTCGCTGTGCGCGAGCCTCGTCGGCCGCGAGATGGCGCGCCACAGCTTTTACCAGGGCGCGGAAGAGGCGTCGATCGGCGCGCTGTTCAAGAATCTCGGCGCGCTGCTGGTGGCGTCGCACGAGCATGACCGCTACCGCGAGATCCAGGCGCTGCTCGCCACCGGCAAGCACACGCCGGCGCAGGCGGCCCAGATGATCCTCGGCTGCGGCTTCGATGCGCTGGCCGAGGCCGTGCTGGGCGAGTGGACGATCCCGGACGTCATCATGCGCGCCCAGCGCCCGCTGGAGCCCGGTGCGCTGAAGCTGGCCGTCAACCGCGGCGAGTGGATGCGCCAGGTGGCGTCGTTCAGCCTGGACGTGGCGCGCCTGATGGGCAGGACCGCCACGCCGTCCGACACGCCGGAGGCGCAGGCGCTGCTGGCGCGCTACGGCACCGCGCTGAACCTCGGCGCGGCCGAGCTGGACGAGCTGTTCGAGACGGTGGCGTTCGAAATGACGAGCCTCCTGCAGAGCATGAACCTGCAACCCATGCCGCGCCGCGCGCCGGAAGACAAGGGCGGCCTGCCCAACGTGCTGGTGCTGGCGACCCTCGGCGGGGAAGAAGAAGAGCAGGGCACGTACCCGAGCGGCAAGCCGAAGAATGCGCGCGACCTGCTGCTGGCCGGCGTGCAGGACGTCACCCAGATGCGCGCCTCCGGCCGGCACAAGGTCAACGACGTCGTCATGGCCGTGCTGGAGACGCTGTACACGGCGCTGGGCTTCCGCTTCGCGACGGTCGTGCTGAAGGACGTGCGCGTCGGGCAGTACCGCGCCCGCGCGTCGCTCGGGCTCGGCGAGGCGCGCGTGCAGGAAGGCTTCACGTTCGCCCTGGCGCCCGCCGGCGACAAGGGCACGCGCGACCTGTTCTACCTGGCGATGGAGAACGACGCCGACCTCATGATCTCGGACGCGCGCAACGCCAAGATCCGCGACCTGCTGCCGGCCTGGCACAAGGCGCTGCTGCCGGACGCGCAGAGTTTCATCGTGCTGCCGCTCGTGGTCGGCAAGGTGCAACTGGGCCTGTTCTACGCCGACCGCACGGTGCCCGCGCCGGAAGGCGTCCCGCCCGACGAGACGGCCCTCATCAAGGCGCTCAAAGGCCAGGTACTGGCTGCGCTCGCGCCCTGACGAAATCGCGGAATTCGCGCGCCGGCATCGGCCGCCCGAACAGGTAGCCCTGCGCTTCGTCGCTGTTGCGGTCGCGCAGGAAGCCCCATTGCGCCTGGGTCTCCACGCCTTCCGCGATCACGCCCAGCCCGAGCGCATGGGCCAGGCCGATGGTCGCGTCGACGATGGCGGCGTCGTTCGGATTCGTCTCGATGTCGCGCACGAAGCCGCGGTCGATCTTGATGCGGTCGATCGCGAACAGCTTCAGGTAGGCCAGCGACGAGTAGCCGGTGCCGAAGTCGTCGATGGCGAGCTTGAAGCCGCGCGCGCGCAGCTGCTGCAGCAGGCTGCGCGTGTTTTCCGGGTCGCGCATCGCGGCCGTTTCCGTGATCTCCAGTTCCATCCGTGCCGGGTCGATCGCGTGCTCGGCGAGCAGCTCGTCCAGGCGCGACAGCAGGGCGCCGCCGCTGAACTGGCGCGCCGACAGGTTCACGGCCAGGCGCAGGTGGCTCATGCCGTCGTCGCGCCACTCGGCCAGCAGCGCCATCGCGCGCGCCAGCACCCAGTCGCCGAGCGGCAGGATCAGGCCCGATTCCTCGGCGATGGGGATGAAGCGTCCCGGCTCGACGCTGCCCAGCTCCGGATCGTGCCAGCGCAGCAGCACCTCGGCGCCGATCACGCGCCCCGTCTCGAGCTCGACCTGGGCCTGCAGGTAGACGTCGAAGCCGCCGTTTTCCAAGGTCGCCCACATGCGGTTTTCCAGCAGCAGGTGCTCGTGCGTGGCCGCGTTCATGGCGGGCGAGAAGAACTGGAAATTGCCGCGGCCCTCGCGCTTGGCCGCGTACATCGCCATGTCGGCGTGGCGCAGCAGCGTGTCCGGATCGTGGCCGTCTTCCGGGAACAGGGCCACGCCCACGCTGGCGCCGCTGTGCGCCGTCGTGCCGGCCAGGCGGTAGGGCTGCTGCAGCGATGCCACGAGGCGTACCGCCACCGCGCTCACGCTGTCGGGGGACAGCGGGCCGCCCAGCACGATGATGAATTCGTCGCCGCCGAGGCGGGCGAGGGTGTCGACGTCGCGCAGCAGGTCCTTCATGCGCGCGGCCGCGCCCACCAGCAGTTCGTCGCCGGCCTGGTGGCCGAGCGAATCGTTGATCTTCTTGAAGTGGTCGAGGTCGATGAACAGCACGGCCAGCGGCTGCCGGGTGCGGCGCGCCTGGGCGAGCTGCTGTTCCAGGCGCATGCCGAGCGCATGGCGGTTCTCCAGGCCCGTCAGCGGGTCGTGGTGGGCCAGGCGGTGGATGCGCGCCTGGGCACGCTGCTGCTCAGTCAGGTCGCGCAGGATGCACACGTACAGGCGCTCGCCGGCCAGGTCGACGATGGATACCGCCACCGCGAGGGGCATCGGTTCGCCTTGCGCATTCAAGCCGTCCCGCTGGCGTTCTTCCGGCCTGCCGTCGGCCAGGCGCGCCAGCAGGCCCAGGCCGTCTTCGTCGCCGTGTCCCGGCACCAGCGCGGTGAAGGCGAGGCCGGGCAGGAGCGCGGGCGGATAACCGAACAGCGCGGCCGTCGCGCGGTTGGCCGACAGCACCGTACCGCGCGCGTCGACGGTGACGATGGCGTCGGCGGCATTGTCCAGGATGGCCTGCAGGCGCGCCGTGCGGTCCGCCACCTGGGCCTCGATCTGGGCTCGTTCGCCGCTGACGATCAGCATCAGCGCGCCCAGCAAGGCGGCCAGCAGCAGGCCGGTCGTGATCACGATCCAGCTGGCGAGTCCCCGTTCGCCTTCCATGTAGGCGGCCGTCGGCGAAAAGCGCAGCTGCAGGGTACGGCCGCCGAAGACGAGCTGGACGGTGTAGTCGCCGCTGACCGCGTGACGGAAGGGATCGCCCACCAGCACGAGCGGCGCGCCGCCGCCGGTCGTATCCGCCAGGCTGATGTCGAAGCCCGTGAAGCCTGCGCGCCGCACCGCTTGCTGGACGAAGACATTGGCATTGAGGATCAGGGCCAGCACGCCCAGCGGCGGGTCGCCGGCCAGGCGGGCCGCGCGGAACAGGCCGATGCCGTTGGCGCCGTTCGCCACCAGCCGCACGGGACCGGTAGCCGCCGCCTCCGTGCCGGCCAGCGCCCGCGACACCGCTTCCGTGCGACCCGGCGCCGTCAGGAAATCCATGCCGCGGATGCGCGCATTGGCCGGAGGCCACGTGTACAGCAGGGGCAGGTATTGGGCGCGCGGGCCGGCCGGACGCAGGTCCTGTGTGCGGGTCACCTCGCGCACGCCGGGAAACGCGGGGTCGACGTGCGTGCGTACCCATGTCTCGAACGTTGCGCGTTCGGCCAGCGTGACGGGCACGAGCCAGTTGATGGCGGCGATCTCCGGCCGTCCGTCGACATAGCCGCTGGCGATGCGCAGGAATTTCTCGCGGTGCATGAGCCGGTCTTCGGCGGCGATTGTGCGCGAGAACGTGCCGACGAAGCGCTCGTGCTCGCGCAGCTCGGCCTGCAGCTCGTCGGCCACCTGCTGGGCTTTGAGGCGGTAGGCCTGCAGGTATTGCTGGTGTTCCCACATCACCGTCTGTTCATAGGCGGCCATGACGACGCCGGCCGCCAGCAGCAGCGGCAGCGCGACGAGGCGCGCGCGCCGGCGCCATAGCCGGCGCGGCCGGCCGCACACGATCCAGACGAGCGGGGCGGCCAGCAGGACGCCCACGGTGTCGCCGGCCCACCAGTTGATCCAGTTCGGCGCCCGTTCGGCGGCCGTCACCACGCCCAGCCAGTACAGGGCGGCCACGTTGGCGGTGGCGTTGATGAGGCAGAACGCCGGTGCCAGCGCGAGCAGACGGGCGACGTCGCGCGCCGTGCCGAGGGCCGGATCGACGACGCGGCGGAACCAGATGGCACCGAGCCAGGCCTGGGTGAGCGAGCCCAGCGTGGCGACCGCCGCCGCCGCGGACGCGGTCGCGAGTGCGGTGTCGCGCTCCATCCAGCCGTCGGGCAGGTGCGACAGGAGCGCGCCGACGGCAATGCCGGGGAGGGCGCGCCAGCCGAACGTGACGGCCAGCGCGAACCCGACGCCGGCCGGCAGGTACACGGGTGTGGCATAGCCCGCCGGCAGGGCCAGTGCATGGCTGAGCAGGAGGGTGCCGATGTAAACGGCGACGGTCGCCAGGTTCGCCAGCCACAGCCGGAGGCCGTGTCCTGCGCGATCGTCGGTGCTGTGCTGGTCCATCGGATGGCCTCCTTGGGCTGCTCTTCCATGATTCTTGCAAACAGCCCTTGCGGACTTGTACTTCGGCCGTTACAATCACGCCCCGAAGCAACGACACTGTTTGAGTTTGATCAGTTCGAGCAAAAACAGTTGACGAAGTTTTTATCTTGCTTCATACTCTGCGGTTCTTCGCGGTGGGGTGGCCGAGTGGTTAAAGGCAGCAGACTGTAAATCTGCCCTCTCTGAGTACGCTGGTTCGAATCCAGCCCCCACCACCAATAGCGTTGATCGTGTAGTGAATCGAATGAGTGGTAACCTCGCGGGTGTAGCTCAATGGTAGAGCTGAAGCCTTCCAAGCTTATGACGAGGGTTCGATTCCCTTCACCCGCTCCAGTTTCAAAATAAGCCCTTGTAGCTCAGTGGTAGAGCACTCCCTTGGTAAGGGAGAGGCCACGTGTTCAATCCACGTCAAGGGCACCAGAATTTAAACGGCTGTCGGCTGTTTCGACCGTCAGGTGTGCCTGGTAATTTTCAATATCGTTAGGATCTTAGGAGTCTAGAATGGCAAAGGAAAAATTCGAACGGACCAAGCCGCACGTGAACGTCGGCACCATCGGTCACGTTGACCACGGCAAAACCACCCTGACGGCTGCAATCGCAACCGTTCTGTCGAAGAAATTCGGCGGCGAAGCCAAGGCGTACGACCAGATCGACGCGGCTCCGGAAGAAAAAGCACGCGGCATCACCATCAACA
>CBIHRX010000055.1:0-26861 GCA_966212555.1 uncultured Massilia sp. | reverse complement strand
GGGCGTGCGGTGGGTGTGGGGGGGGGGCGGGGGGGGGGGGCGGCCCCCCCCCCGCCCCCCGCCCCCCCGGGCCGAGGCGATGCTGGCGCTGGCCGCGATGGTGGGCGCCGTGACGCTCGCGCGCGCGGTCGACGACCGGGCGCTGGGCGACGAAATCCTCGCGGCGGCGCGACGCGGCTTGGCCGACTGAAGCGCCGGCGGCACTGGGCCGCGGACGGCCGAGCTGTTATACTGTATAAAAACACAGTTATCCCAGTGCCGCCATGCCGAACTTCACGCCCATCGACCTTGGTCCAACGACGCCGGAAGCGATCACGACCGGCGCGAGCGGCCGCCTGCACGTCAAGATGTACCGCCAGGCCGAGGACGCGATCACGGAAGCGACCACCGACATCGAGCTGGCCCGCGAATTCATCGCCCATGGAGAACTCTCCGCGAAATCCATCCAGAATACGCAAAAGGAATTGTTCCGCTTCCTGACGTGGTGCCGCGAGGAAGCCAAAAAGACGTTGGCGCAATTGAACGTGGCCGACCTGAACGCCTACAAGGAATTCCTCAAGAATCCGCCGCCCGAGTGGGTATGCACGACGAAATGGCCGCGCACCGATGCGCGCTACCGGCCATTCACGGGGCCGCTGTCCGACGCGAGCCGGCGGCAGGCGATGATCGCCGTGAAGGGCTTGCTGGGCTTCGCGGAGCAGACGGGTTATCTACGCCGCAATCCGGGCGCGCTCGTGCGCAACGTGCGGACGCCGTCGGCGAGCCGCATCACGCGCTACCTGACGCAAGGCGCGATCGCGCTCGCGCTGGAGACGGTCGCGCACCGCCCGGCCGACACCCCGGCCGCCGTCAAGCGCCGTGCCCGCGACCGCTTCCTGCTCGTCGCGTTCGCGCACACGGGTGCGCGCCTGAACGAGATCGTGGGCGCATCGATGGGGTCGATCTACACGGAAGGCAACGACCGCTGGTGGCTGGACGTCGTCGGCAAGGGCAACAAGCCGCGCCGCCTGCCTGTGCCGCCCGACATGCTGGATGCCTTCCATTCCTACCGCCAGGCGTTCGGCCTGCCGCCGCAGACGGGGCGAACCGATCGCATGCCGCTGGTCCTGTCCAGCCGCAGCCGCGAGCTCGCGCGCATCACGGACGAAGCGGCCGCGGAAGCGATCAAGGCGATCTTCGCGGACGCGGCGGGCGTGGCGGACGGGCGCGGCGAGTTCGACACGGCCGCGACGCTGCGCCAGGCCTCCGCGCACTGGCTGCGCCACAGCATGCTGACGAACCACGCGAACAATGGCGTGCAACTCAAGACGCTGCAGGACACGGCCGGCCACGCGAACATCGCGACGACAGCGGCTTACCTGCACAAGACCGACAACGAACGCTACGACGAAATCATCGCCTCCGTGAACGGCCGCGGCATCCTGTAAGCGGGCTTCATCGCGGTTTTTCTTGGCTATACTGGATGCATCATGGTTCCAGTTCACGCTACCGGCGGCATCGACGGCGAGGTGATCCTGCGCCCGGTAAGCCCGGTCGAATGGCCGGGCATGGTGAACGAGCGCCCGTACCAGGCGCCGATCGGCGTGGCGGATGGGGCGGGGCGCGTCGTGGCCGAGGTGCGCAGCGGCCCGGACGGCCGGTTCCGCATCGTCCTGGAACCGGGCACGTACATCCTGCACCCGGCATCCGACGCCATGTATCCGCAGGCACCGGCGCAAACGGTCACGGTGGTCAAGGACCGGTTCACGCCGGTACGCATCATCTACGACAGCGGCATCCGCTGATCACGCCGTGAAGCCGATGCCGACGATGCGGCTGCCCCAGTCGTGGTTGGTCAGGACATCCTCGTTGACCAGCCACGCGCGCCGCGTGTTGCGCGGATCCACCGTCACCGCCGAGTAATCGCCCCAGCGGCCACCCGTGAAGAACGTCGGACTCGTGAAGGCCACGATGCCCGGGCTCAGCACATAGGTCGTGCCGTTGTTGTGGTCGAAGCCCGAGAATCGCACCTGGGCGTTGGTGCCGCGCGGCGGGTCGGTCATCGTCCACGTCACGTAGATATCGTTCGCGCTGTTGGCCGCGATCGACGCGTTGAAGTCGAACGACGTCGACGTCCCGAAGAAGAACGCGCTTTGCACGAGCGAACTGGTGGCCGTGTTGACCTGGTAGAACTTGGGTGCCGCATAGCCCACCAGGTTGACAGTATGGACCTGCCACAGGAAGTCGCCGGTCTGCGTGCTGGCGTTGACGAAGCGGCCGTCGAGCGTGTCCAGCCGGTCGGCCGTGCCGGGCTGCGGCGCGTCGGGGGGTGCGGTATAGGCGGGCACCGCCACGTTCACCGGCCCCGTCAGCTGGATCGCGTTCGGTCTGCTCGAGTTGGTCAGCGTGTACAGGCTCAGGCTGCTGCCGCCCGACGCCGCGATCAGGTAGGTGCGTGCATTCTGGTCGAGCACGACCGGCGGCGCGAGCGTGGCCCGCAGGCCCGTGAAGACGGGGACGGAGAAGCCCAGGCCGTTGTACAGGCGGGCTTTCGCCACCGCGAACATGTCGGCGCCCCGGAATCCGCCGGATGCCGTGAACACGTTGGCAGTCATGATGATCGCGTCCTGGTCGTAGCCGAGCTGCGGATAATCCCAAAAATCGCCGGCGTTGAAGGTGACGTTCAGCGCGTAGATGAAATACGAACCGAGCGGGTTCGACGTCGTGGAAATCGCCACGAAGAACAGCTGGCGGGTGCTCGATTCCTGGAATGCGTCGGCCGTCACGATCCAGCGGTTCCATACGCTGTCATACACGGCGCGCGGATCGAACAGCACGCGGGTGCTATAGCCGAAGAAGGCCGCCAGCGAAATGCTGGTGCGCTGGCTGGGATTGGCCCGCAGGAAAATGTCGATGTGCGAGTTCGTCACCTCGACGAAATGGTCGAGGCCCACCGCGCCATGCGTGTCAGGGGGGATCAGGCCATCCACGTCGGTCGCGCCCGCGAAATTCGGGCCGACGAGGGCGATCGGTGCGCGGGGCAGTGCTTCCGCTTCGGCTTCCGGTGCCGCCTCGACGGGCTTCTCGGCGATCTGGTCCTGTGCCCGCAGTCTCGTCTTGAGTTCTTCGTACTCGGCGGCGGGCATCGTCGGCAGGAACGGCTTCGATTTTCCCTGCGCGACCGCACGCGCATTCGGCGCCACGTTGCTCTCCATATCTTGCAGCATGGTCTCCACAGTCCTGAGCTGGGGCGCCGCGGCCTCCAGCTGAGTTCCGATTTCGTTTGCAGAATGTTTCACGACATTACTCCTTTCCATTGAAATAGCTTGCAGCGCTGGAACCGGCAGACGGTGGGCACCATTCCCGCGCCGTTCACTATCGTGATAAACGGGCTGGACGTGTTTGATAGCGGTCAGGGGAAAGGACGCGTTTTGCGGGAGTGAATTTCTTACTACGCGAGGAATTAACTGACACTGGGCGAGGAATTGGGAAAATGCGACCTGGCGGCTTGCGTAGCATCAAACGGATAATCCAGCCCGAATAGGAGTATCTCATTTCGTGGCAGTATGGAGCATGTAACAATTAGGTGTCACCGCGTAATGCGGTGCCATATTCCGGTGCCGTCCGGCACGCAAGCGAACACGTTCATGCTAAATAGTGTCAGAGTGATTTTACGGGGTGAATTCAACCGCAATGTCGTCACCCTCATGACGGGGACCGGACTCGCGCAGCTTATTCCGCTTGCGGTAACGCCGATATTGTCGCGCCTTTACCCGCCGGAACATTTCGGCGTACTCGCACTCTTTGTTTCGGCGGTATCGAGCTTGTCCGCGCTGGCGACCGGCCGTTACGAATTTGCGATCATGCTGCCGCGCAAGGACCTGGACGCCACCAATATCGTGGCGTTGTCGATCACGATCAACCTGATCGTCAGCGTCGCCTTGTTTGCTCTCGCGTGCATATTGAGTAAGCCAATCGCGAAAGCATTGGGAAACGAGTCGATGTCGGTGTGGCTGTATGTCGTTCCCTTGGCGGTTTTTCTAAACGGTATTTACTCGAACCTAAAATATTGGAGTAATCGCCACAAGCTGTATTTTTTGATGGCGCATCGGCAAGTGCTTCAAAGCGGAGGGACCTCGGCGGTGCAGCTCGGACTCGGACTGCTCCGCGCCGGCGCGGGCGGACTGGTGATAGGAAGCGTCGCCGGGCAGGCCCTGGCCGCGGGGATGATGGCGGGCATGGTCCGCCGCCATTGTCCGCAGTTCTGGCGCGGTATCGACAAACGCAAAATGCTGGCCCTGGCGAATCGTTACCGAAGCTGTCCGCAATACCTCGTTCCGGCCCATACATTGGGTGCGGTGTCGGTCCAGCTGCCCACGATGTTCATCAATGCGACGTTCGGTTTGGCGGCGTCGGGATTCTTCATGTTGGCCGAAAGGGTGGTCGGCATGCCGCTGTCATTGGTATCGGGCTCGATTGGCGATGTTTTCAGGCAGGAGATCAGCGAGTCATTTCTGACAGGCCAACGTTGCAGAGCGATATTTATTTCGACACTCAAAAAACTTGTCGCGGTCGGGACGCCACCCTTCCTGGTGCTGCTGTTTTTTGCGCCCGCGATATTTTCGCTGGTATTCGGTGAGAAGTGGCGTGTTGCCGGCGAGTATGCCCAGCTGATGTGTCCAATGTTTTACCTGCGCTTCATCAGTAACCCTTTGAGCCTGGTTGCGATAATCGCGCAGAAGAATCGATTCGAATTCATGTGGCAGGTGGCTATGTTGCTATTTCTGATGGTCGTGGCGGCAACATACTATTTCATTCGCCTGGACGTGAAAATCTACATCATTGGTTTTGTAGTGATCTATGGCGTATTTGATCTCGCCAATCTTTTTGCTTCATATAAATTCGCCTGCGATGGCGACTTGCGGAAGGCTGGCAGCCAGACACCTTGATCGGCTCCGCAGTTTCAATCGTTATTCATGACGGGGACCAGCCAATGGATGCAGTCATTCAAGATTTGAACGGAACCGAAAGCGAAAATGCGCGACACCGGACCGATACGCTGCTGGACAAAGCCGAGTATCGGAACCTGTGCGCATCCGAGCCGTCGATCCCGATTTTTTCCAATGCCTGGTGGCTTGACGCGGTGGCGGGACCGGATGGCTGGGACGTCGCGCTGGCGCGGGCGAACGGGCGGATCGTGGGCGCCATGCCGTTTTGCATTACCCGGCGGTTTGGGATGCAGGTGATCCAGCAGCCGCCATTGACGCCGGCACTCGGGCCATGGATACGGGTCGAGCAAGGCACTTCAGCCACCAGACTGAGCAACGAGCAAAAAATCATGCAGTCGCTGATCGGCCAGCTGCCCCGGTTCGACCACTTCAGGCAGACGTGGAACAAGGATTTGTCGAACTGGCTGCCGTTTTACTGGAGCGGCTTCAGCCAGTCCACCGAATACACGTATGTCATCCCCGGGCTGGATGACCTGGATGGCGTCTGGAGCAGGTTCGACCCCACCCGCCGCAGGCATTGCAGGACCGCGGTTGCACGGCACAGCCTGCGGGTGCGCGACGACCTGCCGCTCGACGCTTTCCTGGCCCTGCACAAGATGACGATCGGAAACCGCGGCGTCGCGCAGGCGTTCACCGACGATTGCCTGCGCCGCCTGGACGCCGCATGTGTCGAGCACAAGCGACGCAAGCTCCACGTCGTTGTCGACGAGGCTGGCCGGCACTGCGCCGCGACGTACACGGTCTGGGATAACAATTCTGCGTACGCATTGTTGAAGGGTTCCGACCCCGCGATGCACCATACCCAGGCCCCCAGTGTCTGCCAATGGGAAGCCATCCAGTTCAGTGCCACGGTTGCGCCGAAATACGATTTTCTCGGAAACATGAATCCGTCGATCGAACCCTATGTGCGCAGCTTCGGGACGGCGCAGACACCGGTATTCGCCATCACCAAAACCCCGTCGCGGCTGCTGCGCCTGCGCCAGGGCCTGATCTCGGCGCTCGCCAGCGAACGCTAGGGACGCCTCTCATCGAAAGTCAGCCCCATGACGACTATCACGCCCAAGGCGCCGCCGTCCAAGGCGAAGCCGCCGCGCTCCAGGGAGCTTGTACACGCGACGAGCGACATGGCTTCGCCGAAGGACACGTACCGCCGTTTTTGCGCCCGGGAACCTTCGCTGCCCCTGTTTTCGCGCGACTGGTGGCTGGACGCGGCAGCGGGCCGCAACGGCTGGGATGTCGCGCTCGTGAAAAAAGGCAGCGAAGTGCTCGCGGCCATGCCTTATGTGATCCGCAGCCGCTACGGCATGAAGATCGTCACGCAGCCCGCGCTGACGCCCATTCTCGGCCCTTGGCTGCGGCCGACCGGAGGCAGGCAGGCGGCGCGGCTGAGCAACGACAAGGACGTCATGCAAGCGCTGATCGATCAATTGCCTCGCTTCGATCACTTCGCGCAGGCATGGCATCCCAGCGTCGGGAACTGGCAGCCTTTCTTCTGGAATGGCTTCCGGCAAACCACGTATTACACCTTCGTGCTGCCCGCATTGACCGATGTCGACAAATTGTGGGCTGGACTCGAAGGCAAGACGCGCCGCGCCATCAACAAGGCCAAGACGACGCACCAGCTGCAAGTCCGCAGCGATGTCCCGCTCGACCTGCTTCTCGACCTGAACCGCAAGACCTTTGCGCGCCAGGGTTTGCCCCCACCGTATTCCGACGATTTCGTCCGGCGCCTCGACGCCGCATGCCGGGAGCGCGGGTGCAGCAAGCTGTTCTGCGCGATCGATCCCGACGGCGCCGCCCATGCAGCCTGTTACATCGTCTGGGACGAACACAGCGCCTATGGCCTGATCTCGGGGACGGACCCGGTCTATCGCGGGAGCGAGGCCAACACGCTGTGCGTATGGGAGTCGCTCCTCCACGCCGCCGGCGTGACGCGCCAATACAACTTTTCCGGGTCGATGATCGAGTCGTTCGAAATCTACCTGCGCGGCTTCGGCGGCGACCATGTGCCGTACTTTCACGTCAGCAAAACGCCGTCGCGGCTGCTGACCCTGCGCCAAGGCCTGCTGTCACTCACCGGGAAAGCCTGATGCTGCGTATCTCGATTCCCGAAAGTCAGCGTCCCGAGCGCAGCTGGATCTGCGAGGTCCTGCTCGGGGAATTCCTGGGGCTGCAGTACGAGCTCGCGTTCGATCACGCGGACATGGTGCGCATCAGCGCGGCCGGCAGGACGCTGCGTCTGCCGGACGCCTTTTTCGCCGGGTCCGCGCGTCCGGACGCCGGGCCGCAGCGCTGGTTCGTTGCCCGCAGCGGTCTCGAGGCCCGTCTGTGCGAGCCCAGTGTCCCGGTACTGTTCGGCGCGCCCGATTTCACGATCGACGCGAGCGGCAATGCCACGCTGTCGCTGGATGTCTTCGGCTCGGCGTTTTTCATGCTCGCCCGCTACGAGGAATCGGTGTGTCCCGCGCGCGACGGCCATGAGCGCTTTCCCGCCGACCTGTCGCTCGCCGTGCGCCGGGGTTTTCTCGATCGCCCGATCGTCGACGAGTACGTCGAGATCCTGTGGGCGGCCATCCACAGGCTGTGGCCCACGCTCGCCAGGAAACGACGGACCGCGCGCAAGCTGATCAGCTGCGACGTCGACCTGCCGTTCGATCCGGCCTGCGCATCGATCGCGCGCCTCGGCAGGCGGATGGCGGGTCGCGCGGTTCGGGAACGGTCGCTGGGCGCGCTGCTGGCAACCGCCGGCAACTACTGGGCGGTCAAGCGCGGCAACCAGGCACGCGACCCGTATTGGCATGCATTGTCGTGGATGATGGATGTGAACGACAAGGCCGGCAACCAGGTCACGTTCAACTTCATTCCCGAGCGGACCGACAGCGCCATGGACAATGCGCCGAGCATCGACCACGGGCGCATGCGCGAACTGCTGCGCGCCGTGCATGCGCGCGGCCACCTGATCGGCATCCACCCCGGCTATAACACCTATCGGCATCCGGACATGTTCGCGCGCTCGGCCGCGGCCCTGCGGCGCGCCGTCGACCAGGAAGGCATCCGCCAGGACGAACTGGGCGGGCGCCAGCACTACCTGCGGTGGGACGTGCGGACCACGCCACAGCTGTGGGCGTCGAACGGGCTGACTTACGACAGCACCCTGTCTTACCCGACGATCGCCGGCTTTCGCACGGGAACCTGTCATGAATACACGATGTACGACGTGGTCGGGCGCCGGCCGCTCACTGTGAAACAACGGCCGCTGGTCGTCATGGAAAATGCGGTGATCGACGAGCCCAACATGGGCCTGGGGCATGGCGAACAGGCGCTTGCCGCGATGCGGCGCTACAAGCAGACATGCGCCCGCTACGATGGCGACTTCACGCTGCTCTGGCATAACTCGTCGTTCGCGAGCGACGACGACCGGGCGATGTATTGCGACCTCATCCAATAGGCGCGCCCACCATGCCCGCTACCTACGCCCCCACGGCCAGCATGGCCCACACGTCCGGCAAGGCCGTTCCGGCACGGCTCGCGTTCCTGCTGCTGTTCCCGGGATTCTTTTTCTACCAGACGCTGATCGGCATGGGTGCGGTGGGGGCCTTCCTGGGCGGGTATTTTTCGGTCGTCTCCCTTGCCCTGTTTCCACCGCTTGCCTACATGTATTACCTCGGACTCAAGGCTTCCGTCTACCGGGTGGCCTCGACTGACCTGCACTACGGCTTCTTCCTTGTCTATTTTTTCGCGATCGTGGCGACCAACGCGGCGTTTGGCGCCGATCCCATGATCGTGAAAACGCACCTGTTGTCGATCCTCTATTTCATCAATATCTACCTGATCTTCAAACACAGCGACTTTTCAGAGCGAAAGACGATCGCGACGACGCTGGCCTCGCTTCTGCTGATGTCGGCGACCATTTTCTATTTTTCGCAGGGCGGCACCTTCCAGCCCGGGCAGTTCGGCGACCCAACGAACCCGGATAGCGTCGCGACCTACCAGGAGCTCGCCCGGTCCTACGTCCTGACCTTCGTCACCGTCATCTGTTTCATCCGCGTGCTGGCGGTCAGGCTGGTCCTGTATGCCATCGCCGGCGCGGCCCTGTTCCTGAACGGTGCGCGCAGCGAGCTGGTGGCGGCGCTGTTCCTCTTCCCGATGATCGAACTGTACCGCGCGAAGCACTGGCTCCCGTTCCTGTACCTGGTGCTGCTGGTGGCCGGCCTGGCCGGCATCGATCCGACGTTCCTTGCGAATCACTTTCCCGAAAGCCGGGTGTGGGAATTGTTCGACCTCTCCCGGTCCACGTCCGCGAGCGCCAGGCACGAACTCACCGAACACGCACTGCACACGATTGCGGAGAACCCGGTACTGGGCGCGTACGCCAGTTATCCGCCGGGCGGGTATTCGCACAACATCCTGTCGGCCTGGGTCGACCTCGGTGTCTTCGGCTTTGCCTACATGCTGTTCATGCTCGTACGCACCGCGATCGCGCTGGGTGCCCGCGGTTGGCTGGCACGGCCCAGGTCAGGCCAGTTCTTGTTGGCATGGTCGCTGATCTGCATCTCGCTGCTCCTGCTCGTGACCGCGAAGACGTTCGACGACATGTCCTTCGGCGCCGCCATGGGCGCTTACGCGAACTATCGACGCGGTCAACGAAGCAGAAACCGGCTGTCGGGAAGCCGCGATAACGTGGAAGGAGAGGGACCTTGATCAATATTCACCTGTATCCGTCGCCGTTCCTGAACGAGAGCCGAATCCTGCGCGAAGCCTGTTCGCTGTCCCGGTTGGCGCTGTTCGACCGCATCGACCTGGTCGGCGTGGGACAGGAGGGCCTCCCGGCAATGGAGGATCTCCACGGCAATATCCGGATCGTGCGCATCGGACGGCGCAGCGGCGGCGGCCTGCTCGGCAAGCTGAGGCGCACCATCAACTGGAGCCGCGCGGTCTGCCGGCGCTACCGTAACGACAACCTCAAATGCATCAACTGCCACAGCATCGCCACCTTGCCGCTCGGCGTCCTGCTGAAGCGCGCGACCGGCGCCAGGCTGGTGTATGACGCCCACGAACTGGAGACGGAGACCAATGGCCTCGGCGGCGTGCGCAAGTTCCTGACCCGGTTGGCCGAACGCGCCCTGATCCGGCACGCCGACCATTGCATCGTCGTCGGGCAAGCGATCGAGCAATGGTATGTACGCAAGTACGCGTTGCGCAACGTCACGGTGCTCTACAACTGCCCGCCGCGCCGCCACGTGCACCCTGCCGATTATTTCCGCAAGGCGTATTCGATCGATGCCGGCACGCCGATCTTCCTCTACCAGGGCTTCATCGGCGAGGGCCGCGGGATCCGCAACCTGGTCGCAGCCTTTGCCGGTCTCGCCGGGCGCGCGGCGCTGGTCGTGATGGGTTACGGCCCGCTGGCGGATTGGCTTGCCGGCGAAGCGGCGCACCGCCCGGGCATTCATTATCACCCGGCGGTTGCGCCGGAGCGTCTGCTCGACTACACGGCGGCGGCCGATTTCGGGCTGTCGGTCATCGAGGCCACTTCGCTCAGCTACGAGTACTGCATGCCGAACAAGCTGTTCGAATACGTGATGGCGCGCAAACCGGTCCTGGTGTCGCCGACCCGCGAGCAGAGCGAGTTCGTGCGCAGGCACGCGATCGGCGAAGTTACGCGCGACGCCTCGGCGGCGGCGATCCGCGACGGCGTGCTGCGCTTGCTGGCCCGCGACCAGCGCGCCCTGCAGGACGCGCTGGTGCGGACCGCCGACGAATATTGCTGGGAAGGACAAGAGGCGAAACTCGAAATCGTCTATCTGCGTGCGCTCGGCATGCGTTCACGCAGGTACGGCCAGCGCTACGAAGGGGAGGGGCAGCATGATCTCTGTCATTGACTACGGTGTCTGCAATCTCGGGTCGATGCTCAACATGCTGCGCAAGGTCGGCGCCGAGGCGCAGCTGGTATCCACCGCCGCGGAGCTCGAGCGGGCCGACAAGTTCGTCCTGCCGGGCGTGGGGGCCTTCGACCATGGCATGGCAGCGCTGAAGGAGCGCGGGCTGGCCGACGCACTGCGCAAGCGGGTGGTCCACGACAAAGTGCCCTTGCTCGGCGTATGCCTCGGGATGCAAATGCTGGGCCGGCGCAGCGAGGAGGGCGGTACGGAGGGCCTGGGCCTGATCGATGCCGAAGTGCGCCGCTTCCGGTTTGCGCCGGACAGCAAAATGAAGGTCCCGCACATGGGCTGGAACCTGCTGGCGCAGCGCCGCGACGGCCCGCTCCTGCGCGAGCTCGCTGCCCGCTCGCGTTATTACTTCTGCCACTCGTACCACCTGGTCTGTGCCGATCCCGGCGACGTGCTTGCCACCGCCGACTACGGCGGCGAGTTCGTGGCGGCGCTCCAGCACGACAATGTGTACGGAGTGCAGTTTCATCCCGAGAAGAGCCATCGCTTCGGCATGGCGCTGCTGCACAACTTCGCGGAGCTCTGATGTTGCACCCACGCGTGAGTCCCTGCCTGTTGATGCGCAGCGGCGGCCTCGTCAAGACGGTCAAATTCAAGGATGCCCGCTATGTCGGCGACCCGATCAATGCGGTACGGATCTTCAACGAGAAGGAAGTCGACGAACTGGTGTTCCTCGACATCGGCAGCCCCGGCACGCGCGCCGCGCCCGACTTCGACTTGCTGGCCGACATCGCCAGCGAGGCCTTCATGCCGTTTTCCTACGGCGGCGGCATCACCAGCATCGGGCAGGTGAAACGGCTCTACGCGCTCGGCGTCGAAAAAGTCGTGCTCAACACCGCGGCGGCCGACCAGCCGCGCCTGGTGTCGGAGGCGGCCGCGCTGGCAGGCAGCTCCGGGGTCGTGGTGTCGATGGACGTACGCCGCAGCTGGCTGGGCGGTTATTCGGTCTGCGTGGCCGGGGGCACGCGCGACCTGAAGCGCGAACCGGCCGCGTATGCGCGCCACGTGGAAAAACTCGGCGCCGGCGAAATCCTCCTCAACGCGATCGACCGCGACGGCACGCGGGCCGGCTACGACCTCGATCTGGTACGGCGGGTGAGCGAGGCGGTGTCGATTCCGGTGGTGGTCGCCGGAGGCGCTGGCGGCGTGCGGCACTTCCGCGAAGCCACCGAAGCCGGTGCGTCCGGACTGGCAGCCGGCAGCATGTTCGTATTTCACGGCAAGCACGACGCCGTGTTGATCACGTATCCCGAGTACGAAGAACTGGACAGGATATTCAAATGACGTCGATTACGGAAAACTGCAATTATTCGGCCGTGCCGGACCAAGCCTACCAGGTTTGCACCCGCTGCATCATGAACACAGTGGCGGACCGCGGCATCAGCTTCGACGAAACGGGCCTGTGCTGTCACTGCCAGCGTTACGACCAGCTGGTGAGTGCACGCCGCCTGCAGGGCGAGCAGGGACGCGAAGCGCTGCAGGCCCTGGTCAGGCGCATCAAGGCGGCCGGCCGCGGACACGAGTACGACTGTATCGTCGGCGTCAGCGGCGGGGTCGACAGTACCTACGTGGCGTGGCTGGTCAAGCAGCACGGGCTGCGCCCGCTGGCGGTCCATTTCGACAATGGCTGGAACTCCGAGCTGGCGACCAGGAACATCGAGCGTGTGCTGCGCCATCTCGGCATCGACCTGCACACCCATGTCGTCGACTGGGAAGAATTTCGCGACCTGCAGCTCGCCTTCCTCAAGGCCTCGACCCCGGATGGGGAGATCCCGACCGACCACGCGATCGGTGCGTTGCTGTGGAAACAGGCTGCATCGCGGGGCATCAAGTACATCATATCCGGGATGAATTTCGCCACCGAATCGATCAGCGTACCGGAATGGTCGTACGGGCATTCCGATTGGCGCTTCATCAAGGACATCCATCGCCGCTTCGGCAGCGTGAAGCTGAAGACCTACCCGCACTTCAGCCTGTTCTATCTCTTTTACGCAAACATCCTGCGCGGCACGCGCATCGTGTCCATCCTCAATTACGTCGATTACGACAAACAAGAGGCCATGGCGCTCCTGCGCGACCAGCTCGGCTGGAAGGACTACGGGGGCAAGCACCACGAATCGATCTATACACGCTTCTACCAGGGGTATGTCCTGCCGCGCAAATTCGGCGTCGACAAGCGCTATGGCCACTTGTCGGACCTGATCAACGCCGGACAGATCAACCGGGCGCAGGCGCTCGCGGAGATGCAGCGACCGCCCTATCCGGAAGAGCTGCAGCAGCAAGACCTGGCTTATGTATCGAAGAAGCTGCGCTTGTCGACAGGGCAGTTTGCGGAGATCATGAGTACGCCGGCCAAGTCGTTCAGGGACTACCGCAACCTGTACGGTTTCGTGCAGTTCCTGCGCAATACGGTCAACGCGCTGCGCAAGCGCCACCTTTATCCGCGATAGACAGGGATGGCGCTTGCCGCGACGCTCGCAGCCGGCGTGCCCGACTAGGCGTCGTTGTCCTCGGTCGAGAGTTCCAGCCGGACTTCGCCGAGGCCGATGACCTGGCCTTTCGGACTCTGGTTACCGTCGACCCGTACAAATGAGACGGACAGCTGGCCGATCCTGGACGCCACCCCGGCCAATACGGCGCGCCTTATCCGGTAACGCAACCGTACAGGGCTGCCGTGGTGCGCGGCGCCGCTGATCTCGAAGGCGCCGACGGTACCGATGGGAATGGCTTGCGACGTGCCCGAAGCGTCCGGCGGGAGGTTCAGCCGGACTTGATAGTAGTATCCGCCGCGCTTTCCGGCTTCGGTGATCATGACGTTATCAAGAGCGACCTGGACGGAACGATATCGTAGCGGGCTGGCGCGCAGGGTCGCGGTGGCCCCGGCCCCGATCTGCGCCAGGGCATGCATGCTTTCCGAACCCACCGGCAACTGCACACTGATGGAACCTTCATCCAGGCCGACGTCGAGCGCGCCGCCGATCGCGTACGTCTGGTCGCTCGTCTGGCGTGTCGGCGATATCTTGAATGAACCGAGCGGCGGCTGCGTTCTCGCGGGCTCGTTCGGCGTGGCCTGCGCGAGATCCGGCGTCGCGAACGCGGAGTACGCCGGCGGTAGGCCGGTCGGGAAGCTTTCGTTCTGGTAGCGGTATCCCAGTGTCGTGCGCGTGCTGTAGGTGTACGACCGCGGCATCGTCAGCGAACTCGTGTAGATATGCGATCCGGACCAGTAAGCGCTGCCGAGGGCCGGCATCTTCCGCCCATTGGCCGCAAGGACCCAGGCCACCCACAGTCTGTCGACATTGGCATGGTGCAGCCAGAAAATCGGGTCCGTCGGCGACAACATATCGGACATCACACCGCCAATGATGTTGTGGACCAGATTATGAGGCGCCGATTCGAAACTGGGCTCGAACGCGTTGGCGCTATTCGTTGGAAAATTGATCAGGCTCGAAGAGAATGGCGCCATGCTCAGGGCTTCCCGAACATTATTGTTGACCCGCGATTCGTAAAGTGGATTGTCCGTGCTCGGATTCGTGAATTCGGCGGGCAATGTCGGGTTCGTATAATAATCCCAGTAAGGCAGGACAAGTTGCGGATCGCCGCACACGGCACGAAGCTGGCGCTCGAAATAATAGATATAGCCGCGGTGCCAGGCGAAAAAATAAGGAATGGAGTGCGGGCAACGGTTCAGGTGGATATTCGTCCAGTAAGACCAGCTCTTGGGATCGGCGGCCTGCGTATTCGCCCTCATCAGCTTTACCGCTTTCAGGAATGAATCGTAGCGCGGCGTGGTCTTGAACGCCTGCCATTCCGGGCGGACCATTAATGTCGTTTGCGCGAATGCTTCAGGGAGAATTGCAGATGCGCCGAGCAACATTGCGGACCGCTGCATAAAATTTCTTCTGCCCACCAGGTTATGCCTCATCATGAGCTCCTTGAAATACCTACAGGTCTCGAATAGCCTCGCTCTTTGAAAATTTATCGGCGATAAATTACCGACATTTGAAGATCATTGCGCATGGAATTCTTTGATTACGCTAATCTCACTATTAATGGAATTTTTGATTAACTTCATGTGCTTCAGGAGCGGGATGGATCTCCGGGAATTCCGTATTCGCACACTGCGAATTCCGCCGACTTTGACGCTTTTGCGCAATGCATAAGCCGATATGAAAACACCCTACGAGCCTGGGCCGCGTAGGGTGGAGAAGGGCAATGGCAATGCCCGGTTCGAGACGGCGCCGGCGTAGCGGCCGGCGCTCTCGACAGTTTTAGTAGAGGTTCGTCTCGTAGGCACCCATGTCGATGCGGGCACCACGGGACTTGCCGTCGAAGTCGGTCAGGGGCGCGTAAGTGGTCTGGCCCTTGCTGATGGCCGGGGACGTGGTCTTCAGGCGGTAGTTGCCGCCACCGTTGGAGATGTAGCTGACGAACTGCGGGTCGGCGCTGATGATGCCGGTCCTGGTGGCGCTGCTCGGGCTGGCCAGGTCGAAGTTCGTGCGGTTCGCATACACCAGGTTGTTGGCGACGCTGTTACCGACATCTTCGGACGCGATCGGACCCTGGATGCCGCCGCCGTTCGCGTAAATGATGTTGTTGTGGATCTGGATGCCGCGGGTCGGGCAGCCGTTGTTATAGGCTTCCTTGCAGCCGCCGAAATACACGCCGTAGCCGGTGTTGGCGAACAGGGTGTTATTCATGACCAGGATGTTGTGGTCGTCGTGGCCCATGTTGATGCCCTGGCTGGTGCCGTTCACCACGTTGTTGATGATCTTGCCCGACGACGAGTGGTAGATGCCCTGGATCCAGCCGCAGCCGCCGCCGACATTGTTCACCCTGTTGCCGATGATGTCATAGTTGCTGTAGGCCGAACCGCGGCCCTGGTCGGCGACGACACCGCCACCGCCACGGTTGTCGCAGCCGGAGGCCATCGCAACGTCGTGGATCCAGCTGTTCTTGACCGACGAATTACCGCCGTTCAGATAGATGCCGACGCGCGTGGTGCTGCTGCCGGCGCCATTGATCTGGAAGCCGTCGATATCGGTATAGCCGCCCCTGGCGGTCCACATCGTATATGCGCTACCGACCGGACGCAGGATCGCGCCGTATTTAGTGTCCGAAACAAAGCGAATGCGCGCAGACGCGGTCCCGTTCACGGTCGAGGTGACGGTCTCGGTGTAGGTGCCGGGCGCGACGTGAATCGTATAGCCCGGTCGTGCCAGGTTGGCGGCGCGCTGGATCGTGCGCAGCGGGGCGGTGCTCGACGTGCCTGCGTTCGTATCCTTGCCTGCAGTCGACACATAGAGGTTGGCGGCCGAGGCGACGGTACAAGTCATCATTGCTGCAGCAAAACCGGTCAGCAGGGGTGCGGTCAGCGCTTTGGTTGCAAACGGAAAAGTTTTCAAGGGAAAGCCACTCATCAATAAACGAAGGAGTAACTTTGACGTGGGGAAACTGCCAAAGTTCAACGTTTTACGAAATAAATTTTCCCTGTGTAATGTTTTTCTACAGAAGTTTCGCGTGGGCTACATTCCTTCATGTTCATATAAAACTCACATCATGATTTCCCTGACGAAACGACAACGTGCCGGCAGGTTGCTACACCAGCATAGCCGACCCCGTGTTTTCCACAACAGCCCGTCGTTTCGGATCGATGAGCACAGGGCCGTTGACCCGCGATAAACGTGGCAGTCGCGAAGCTCGGGAAAATGGATGAGTTTCCCAGCCTCCGATCATCCGCCGAATCTACATGGCTCACCACACCGAATCGCCGCGGGCGCAATTGCAAGGAAGAATCGGCATCTGGCTGAGAAGGCCGCTCACTCACAAGCTGCGCTCCCTGTCAAATAAAGCGGCGGGTGCCGTGAGCTGGATCGAGGACCGGCTATTCGAAAAATGGCACGGCCTCGACTGCAGCGGCTTCATCGATCGGGACGAGCTCGAAACCAGCTATTCGTCTGCGCTCGCGCACTCACGGGCCTACCAGGCCGTCACCTGCGTGGCGATCCGGGAATTGCTCGATGAGGCAAGGAAGACCGGCATCGTATTCGACCATTTCATCGATCTGGGCTCGGGCAAAGGAAAAGCCTGCTTCTATGCCGCCGCCCACTACCGGTTTCGACGGCTGATCGGCGTGGAGTTTTCGGCGCCCCTGGTGCGGGCGGCGGACCGTAACCTCAGGAAGTTCGGCGCTGATAATATTTCCTTCGTCAACGCCGACGCAGCCGGTTTTTCTCTTCCTCCCGGAGATCACCTCGTCTACCTGTTTAACCCTTTCGGCGAGGCGATTCTTGTCGAATTCCTGAAAAATAATATCGACAAGTTGAGGCAAAGCCGGTCGATCATCGCTTACGCCAATGACAAACACCGCCTTTGCCTCGCACGAGCCGGATTTGTCACGCTCTTCAGGAACCAGGATTCCCAGAGCTCGCTGCACCAGTTCCCATCCGATTGACCCGGCTTATACTACGCAACCTCCAGCCGAGCAGCCCCAGTCCGGCCAGCAGCAACGCATCGGTGCGTGGCTCAGGCACCTGCGACACCGGGTCGAGCAGCAACGCCTGGCACGCATCCTGGTTGCAGCCATAGGCGGCGATCTGCTGCAGGTCATTGATGGCGAAGGCGGACTGGATCGTCCAGCCCGACGCCGGATCGACCAGCATATCTAGGTCGACCATCGCGCCGTCCTCGTACAGGATCGCCCGGGTTTCCTTGTTGGCGACCTCCGACCAGCCGACGACCTGGCCGGCGTTGTTGATGTCGTAGGCGCCGCTCGAGCCCTGGCCGGTGAGGGTACCGAGGTCGGTCATTACGCCGGCGGCATACAGAAAGGCGTGATCGATATTGAATCCCGCGTTCGACCAGCCGACGACGACACCCCTGTCATTGATGGCCTGCGCGACGCTGAACGCGCCGGTGAGCGAGCCGAGGTCCGTCATCGCGCCGGAGGCAGCCATGAAGGCGTGGAATTGGGGCAGGGGAGTGGTACCCGTCAGCGATCCGCCGACCACGACGCCGGCATTGTTGATGCCTTCGGCACGGCTGGAAGCCCCGTCGGGGAGGGTGCCGAGGCTGAGCATGCCGGCGCCCGGCGCATACAGGAAAGCGTAGCTGCCATCGGGGCCGTCGGCGACGCCGGCCACCTGGCTATTGTTGTTGATGGCGGCGGCGCTGCTGTTGTTGCCACCCAGCGTGCCGATGTCGGTCATCGTGCCGTTGGCGTAGACGAATGCATGGGTGTTGCCGGCCGTGTTGTCGGACGCGCCGACGACGGCCCCCGCATCGTTGATGCCGCGGGCGATGCTATAGGCGCCTCCAAGCGTGCCCAGGTCGACGAAGCGGGTGCTCGAGTACAGAAAGGCGTGCGTGACGTCCCCGGCAGTGAAGGATCCGACGACCTGGCCGCTGCTGTTGATGCCAGCCGGCATGCTTCCAGCCGGACCGATCGGGGTAATGGTGTATCTCACGCCGGCATGGACGGCCAGGGGCGCGAACAGGAGGACGAGCGACAGGACTGCCTTGTGGCGACGACGAGCGAACATGGTGTCTCCCTTGGTTGCGATGAACGACGATATGATGGGAGCCTATAAGGACCCGGATGAAGCGTTCATGCGCTATGTCTTCGTGTGGGCGATTGCGCACGTCGCACCGGATCCGACGCAGAACGAGAAATCGACATTACTTATCATATTGTCGAGTTCGAGTTTCGGCGGAATTCCCGCGCTATGTCGACGTAGCGGCAGGCGGCCAGGCTGGATGCGGCACAAACCTAAGAATCGCGCCGATCGTCGGAACGAGCGCTTGCACGTTTCGGACGCCGGCCAGCAGGCCCTGCGCCTGGAGCGCCATCCGGCGTTGCGCCCGGTCCAGAATGCCTGCCGGCCGGATGGCCCGCGTCTTCGCGCGGATTGTGGAAGAAATGTGCCGCTGGACCGGCGCCCGACCGCCAAGAGCGGCTGCACCGTCCTTGGCATACCCGGCAAGGTCGCCAGACAGTTTCAGGGCCTGTCCGGTCCTGCCTGCGGCCGTGCGCGCAACCGATCATCCCGGCAGCGCGGCGTCGACGCATCGGGCAGCGCTTCGTCCGGCCCTAAATCGACGCGCCAAGGCGCCGCCCATGGTGCAGCGGGCGGGCCAGGCGTCTTCGACCATCGTCAGGGGCGAACGCGTACAGCGTCGATACCACTCGGGCCGCATCCGAAAGCTGGAGAGGTCCGCGGCGGAATCTGCTGCCATGCCGGATTCAGGCCGAACCTTCGGGACTAGCGGTCCTGGGGCGAATCGTCGGGAAGCAATAGGGAAGCCCGTGACGGCCACATTCGCTTTCGACGAGCGCCTGTGGCCACGGGGTCCCGATGCCGCCATGGAGCCGCTATCGAGAAGGTGATGTCCGTTCAGGCCTGTGCTGCCCGCAACGGATCGGAGCCCCAGTCGAGGCCCAGAAGCGTCATTTGACATAATATAGATTATGCGAAGTGAAGCGAGCCCAGCCGGACCCGGTTGAAATCCATTCAATCGGACATCCGGCGCACTACTGTTCTGTTTCTCCTTTTGAAACATTTGGGGGCCGAGATACCGTTGTCTCGGCCCCTTTTTTACGCCTGGAGGAAATGCATGCGCTTCCCGAATCTCCGATATGGCAATCCCACAGAGTTCGCTTACTACGCAATGGGCCGCACGCACGCCGAGCTGGCCCGCGCGCTGCGTCGCGATGAACGCACGATCCGCGACTGGTTGACCGGCCGCGCCAAGGTCCCCTGGTGGGTTCCCGAAATCATGAGGCTGAAGCGACTGGAGGCCGATCTACGCCACCGGCAAAT
This sequence comes from uncultured Massilia sp., assembly GCA_966212555.1. Classification (GTDB taxonomy): domain Bacteria; phylum Pseudomonadota; class Gammaproteobacteria; order Burkholderiales; family Burkholderiaceae_D; genus Telluria. Next base: position 7,103 of record CBIHRX010000055.1, on the reverse strand, counting down.
GTTCTGGAGCGTGCACGACAAGAAGTCCGTGCACACGCTGGGTGTCGTGACCGAAATCGGCGCCCTGGAGCGGCGCGACCCTGAAAAGAAAACGCCCCGGACCGGCGGTCTGAGGCGTGACGACTTCGACCAGGTGCGCCCGGCCGTGAGTCAGGTTCGGTAAGCCATCGGATACCGGCGGTCCAGGATCGTCGCGTCCTGGTGCTGATTCCACAGGTAGTACGCGATGCCGGCCGCGACAAGGATCCACGGCAGGGTTTTCTGGTTGATGGTCATTTGCACTCCAATCGGATGAGGCGTTGGTTGAGGGATTCGGCCGCGCGCTCGAGCTTTTCCAGCTGGCGGCCGTCGCGATCCTGCACGGTGTCCAGCTGGGCGACGCGGCGGTCGATGCGCACCACGTAGACCAGGGCCGGGACGATCAGCACGTTCAGGACTTGCAACAACAGGGACACGTCGGCCGCCATGACGTTTACTCCGCTGCCGGCGCCGCGGCGCGCGGTTTTTCAGGGATGAACACGGCGGCGCTGGCGGCGGCGGCCGTCACCATGTGCGCGAGCACTCCGCCGTCGACGGGCACGAGCGGGACAAGCGCGTTCGCGACTTGACCCAGCGCCGCGACCTTCTGCGGGTCCAGGCCGAACGTCATGGCCAGCACGGCCAGGCCTGCCCAGGTCGACGGCTCCTTCAGGCGTTGAACGAATTTATTCATCTGCATTTCTCCAGGTTGTTCGGGGCTCAGCCCCACAGGGTGTTGCCGTTGCCGTCCTTGACGGTCACGGAGTTGGACGCGACGAACTGCTGCAGCGCCGGGAATTTGCTCAAGACCCACGCGGCGATGAGCACGCCGCCCAGGACGATGAGCGCCTCCCGCAGGACCTCAGGGCCAGTTGGGATGATTTTTTTCAGGTTCACATTCATTAAAAGTTCTCCCACCAATTCTTGACGGTGCTTGCGGCGTCGCTCGCGGTGCCGCTGATGAACGTGCCGGCCGGGCAAGCGAAGCTGGCATCCCAGTAGCGCCCTTCCCGCATCGCCTTCTGGCATTCCGTTTCGTTGGTGCGCGGGATGCCGACGACATCGCCAATGGCCTCGGCTGCGCCAGCTACGACGCCGCCGCCCAGGTTAATGACCGCCGCACCCGCCGCCTCCCCCGCATCCGCAGCCACAGCCGCGATCCCGTTTTTTTTTACGAGAACGAGAAGGACGAGCGCCGCAGCGGCCACGCCCAGAATCAGAAATCGCTGTTCTTGCATCATCACCAGTACCCCACTTTCTTGAAGCTGTTGTCTTCGAGGCCGGCCAGGTAGTTATGGCCCTGGAACCCGCCTATGTCGTGCACGGTGCCCGACAACAGGTCCGTGAGCGACGTATACGGCGAGGTTGGTCCGGACGTCGTGTAGTTGTTCTCGACCGCCGTGACGGCGTTCGCCGTGCTGGCCGGCAGCGGCTGGCCAGCCTGGAAATGCTTGTAGAGCGCGTAGCCCAGAAGGACCAGGGCGGCGCCCAAGGCCAGATCGTGCATATCGTCTCGGCTCATGCCAGCATCCCTCCAGCGCTCACATACGCGTTCTGCAATCGAGCCAGGCTGTTCTCGTGCTGGCCGTAACCTGCACCAGGCAGCGACGCCCACTCTTTCTTGCACTTGTCGATGGCAGTCGCGAACCGCCCTGCCCGCACGTCCGCGAGCGCACCGCGGCGACGGATCAGCTCGACCGCCGCGCGGTCTTGCCACGGCGGCGAGAAGTCCGGCGCGCCGATGACGCCGCGCACGTCATCCCAGGTACGGCGAAGAATCTGGTACGCGCCCGCCGCACTGGACTTGATGCCCAGTTTCGGCAGGTCAACCAGCACGCGCGGATGGTCCGCGAAGCTGCCGAACAGACTGCCGCCGACGAGCGTCGAATAGCCGTTGAGGCCGTCCGTCCCTTCGCTCACGCGGATCGCCCAAAGGAAGGCGTCGATGTTTTGCTGTTCCCAGCTGGTGATTTGGCTTCCCATGTCGGTCAGGTCCTGTAGTGCGGCGTCAGCCTGGTCAAGTAAGTCAGGTTCTTCATAGGTCGGATCGTCCTCGACGTCTTCGGGCGCCACTCCCGGCTTCAACAGCAGGAGCGCCGCGCCGGCCACGACGACGACAAGAGCGGTGCGGTTCATACGGGTTTCACGATGACGAATGCGCGGCCGTCGCCCTGGACCGTGATGACGCGGCCGACCGCGCGCAGGTAGTCGCGCATGGTCATGGATTCCTCGTCGACGACGTGGCCCGTGATGCCCTCGCCGTCGGGCTCCGCGACGATGAATTGACCAGGCCGCGCGCCCTTGACGTTGACCGGCACACGGCCACAGAAAGCGATGCGGTCGACGCCCTGCCGCGCCTTCTCGTAGGCCATGTCGTAGGCCCACGCCGCCTGCGCCCATTCGCCCATCGCCTTGGCGTGCGCCGCCTCGGCCTTGGCGACCTGGTCGGCGTGCGCGGCGCGGTCGGAGTCCTCCTGCGCCTTGAGCGCTTCCCACTTGGCCAGCAACTCGGCGTAGACGTCGTCCGCGCCTTCGCTCTGCTCGATGTCGACGCCGGCCGTGCGCCCGACTGGCGCCAGGCCGGCATCGACGCCCGTGTATCCCGGCTCGACGTACACGGGCTCGACCGGACGCACGCCCAGGTCGTTGGCCCAGGTATCGCCGCCGACCATGGACGGGTCCGTGGACTTGACCAGGTAGGCGATTGCGTCGGCCCAGCGGTCCGTGACTTGGCCCATCGCGTTGACGCCCACAATCTGGCCCTTGGCGACCGTGCCGCATCCGTCCGCCTTGGACATGTATTCCGCGTAGTCCGACCCCTGCGTGTTCATGGTGCCGGTCATGTTGATGGACCGAAGCGTGGTCGAATGCTTCATCACGGACAGGCCGGCCGCGCCAGCGTTGTTGACGCCGGCCGTCACATGCTGCATGTACAGGCCCGTACTGCCGGAACCCTGCACGCTCAAGATGACGTCACCTTCTCCCGCGCCAGCCCGATTGATGATGTGGTTCGCGCCACTGGTCGCACCCCAGAAACAGTTGCCGTTGCCGTCCATGGCATGCCCGACCTTGCCGGCCGGACTGGTCAGCTTCCACAGCGTCGTCGCCGCGTAGCTGATGGACCAGCCGTAACTGTTCTGGACACCGGTCTGGTCTTCGATGATGTACTTCTTGGAGCCCGCATCCGACACCGCCGCGTTACAGCCGTCGTTATGGTTGCCCACCGCGTAGAACAGCTGATAGGTCGTGCTCGTGTTCTGGGTTTCGATCATGGAGAGGTAGTCCTCCATGTAGTTGCCCATAACCTTTTCGCCGGTCACGTTCGGCCCGAACGTCAGTCCAACGCCGGCCTTGACCGTGTCCGTCCCGGTCGCGCTCTGCAACAGGTTGCCGATATACGTGTTACCGCCGCCCTTGTTGAGCTTGATCGGCCGATCCGACAGGAACCGGTTATTGAGGAACTTGCACGCCGTGATGCCGCTCGCGCTCGTCTCCGTGATGCCGTTGGCAAATTCATACCCGCCATCACCGAACGTGCAGCCCTGGATGATGTGCGCATAGGCACCCGACACGGCCGCGCTCGTGTCCGGGTCCGTGTCCGTCATCACGATGGCGGCGCCGGCATAGCGCGAGCCCGACAGGAAATAGCAGTCGTGGATATTGGCGCGGCCGGCATACGCCAGGATTGGCGTCTGCGTCGACGTGACCGGGCGGAAGATGATGCCGGAGACCTCGGTCATCTGGTGCTTGATCTTCAGCATGGGGAACGTCGCCCCGGCCACGGCCGTGAAGTACGTTCCATACTGTGACGCGCCACGAATGATCGTGCCCTTGCCGCTCGTGATCGTCGATGCGCCCAGCTTGTAATTGCCGGCCGAGTACTCGACGATCTCACCGAACGTCGACACGGACGCATAGGCCGCGTTGATCGCATCATGGCTCGTCGCGATGCCGGTCGGGTCACCACCGAACCAGTCGACGCGCTTCGGCCCCGTGTACGTGCGCTTCCAGCGACGCCCACCCGCGCCGACGATGATAGTCCCGCCGTTGTCCGCGCTGGTCGTGTCGCTCGCGTCCAGTGCGAAGTGCCCCGTGATCCCTACCGGCGCCTTCGTGGCGAGATAGCCCGTCACGAAAATGACTGTCTCCGCGCCCGCATAGGCACGCAGGGCGACATAGTCCGCGACCGAGAGTTGCCGCTTCTGGCTCTGTACGATGCGCCCCATTATTTGACTCCCAGGAGCCGCACGTCCGCGCCGGCCGCGTCCGCGATCGCGTACCAGGTCGCGCCGGCCGCGTCTTCTTCCGACCACATCTCACTAGGTTGCAGCACGACCGCCGCCTTCGCGAGCGTGACCGTCGCGCCGCCGATGGCGACAACCTGCGTCGCGCTGGCGTTGCGCACGACCAGGCGCTTCAACGTTGGGTCCGCCACGAGCTGCACGGCCGCAGTGCCAACGGCGACCGGGTTCATGTCGACGAGGGTCGACAGCGCTTGCCGCTGCACCGGGACTGGGCTCGCGTTCGTGTTGCCGATGGCGACGTTGGACGCCGTGACGTTCACGGTGCCGCCGCCGATGTCGACCGGCACGCGCGCATCCGCCGCGTTCACGATGGACACGCCGCCGGCGACGTTGACCTGTGCGCCGTCGGTGAAGCCCAGGCTGACATCGTTCGTGGTGAGGAAGATGCTCACGACACAGTCGACGTCGGCGCGCAGCTGGACGGCGTCGTAGCCGGTCCGGTACTTGAAGCCTGCCTTACGGGCGGGCATGGTGGTCTGGAGCGAACCGTTGATGATCGGCGTGACGTCGACGCCAGCCGCACCAACGATGCCGTCCACCAGGATGAGAGTGCCCGGCACGTCCTGAACGTGCAGCACGCCTGCCTTCAAGGGGATGTTGTAGAAGGCCATTGGTTACCTCACCATCTTGATGGCGACCAGCCCGAGGATCGCCAGGGCGACGGCCACCATTACCTTCTGCTCGCCCGCCTTTGCGTTCGTGTAGGCGTCCGAGAGGGTCGCGCTCATGTTCCCGTACGCGTCTTTCACGGAGCTCAGGGCGTTCGTCACCATCTGGTCCGCACGGGTCGCGGACGCGGCAGCCTCGTTGGCCGCGCCTTCGGTGATCGCCTTCGCGAAGCTGTAGGACTGCGCGACGGTCGAATCACCGAAGCGCAGCGCGCTGTCGGTCGCGCCGTTGGCCAATGCCATGGCGTTCGCAGTTGTCTGCTGCATGGCCTTCGTCGTCGCGGTCATGGTCGAGTCGATGGCCTTGAACGCGCTGTCGGTCGCCGCGTTGACCAGCTTGAAGGCGCCGTCGGAGTTCGCCGCGGCGAAGCCCAGCGCGCCATCCGTGATGTAGGCCGACGTGTCGAGCGCCGCGTTTGCGAATTTGAAGCTGCTGTCAATTGCGCCCTTGTCGGACGTGTTGATGTTGACGACGCCGCCACCGGACGCCGTACCACCGACAGATCCCGTCCCCAGTTGCTGCTTCTGGTCGATGTTGTCGGTCTTGTTGGACGTGCTGCTGCTGCTGTTGCCGCCGCCGAAAAGTCCCATGGTTACTCCAGGAAGAAACCGGACCCCGTGGGGCCCGGCGGTTTAATGCTTGCGCTTGAGGAAGACGAGAGCCAGCGCGCCCATAGCGAGGTACGGCATGTACTGGTCGAGACTGCCGAACCCGCCGCCGCCGCTGCCGCTGCCGAAGCCGCCGAAATAGACGGTGCTCGGCGCGGACATGTCGCCCGACTTCGACGACGCGGACGTACTGAATTGGAGAGGAGGCAGGCTCGGCGTCATGACTTCGCCAGGAAAAAAACCGCGCCGCCGATCATCAGCAGCGTCAGCAACCGGCGATCCGCCTGCGCCTGGAGTGTGACGGCGGCTTGACCCTGTGCAGGGCCTGCCGGTCCGTACACGGCCGTCATCTTCTGCTGGTCCTTGACGATGGCGTACTGGAGCGCGGTCTGGAGCGTGCCCCAGAAGTTCGCGCTGTTGCCACCGCTCAGAAACGAGCCGGTACCGTTGCCGGTCGGCGTACTCGGCTGCTCGTCCGGGCTGCTGTAGGACACGTCCGTCACAACCTCGGCGTAACCGTTCGCGCCGAAGCTGCTGTAGATCGGGTCCTGTTCGCCGTAGCCGGTGTCGAAAGAAAAGCCCATGATGGACCTCCGATCAGGACAGGCGTTGGAGGTTGTCCACGTAGTCGATGTACGCCTTGACGGTGTCGGCCGCGCTGGTCGTGATGCGCAACAGGCATTCGTCCAGGCCGGCCGTGTTCAGCATGCCCATCAGGTTGCCGTCCTGGATGAAGTCCAGCACCAGGACATTCGCCTGCGGGACCAGGCGATTGCGCTTCTGCGAATACGTGAAGGAGCTCGTCAGCGCGCGCAGCTTCGGCGTGCCGTTGGCGCGCAGCTCGGCCTTCGTGACGTTGCCGCCGTGGTGCAGCCAGATACGCTTGATGAGACCGCCATTCAGGTTCACCGGCAACATCAGGTCGTTCTCGCCCGCGATGGCCAGCGGAGCGTTGAAGTCCTTGCGGCGCAGGATGAACGGGTTCGGGGTCGGGTCGCGGTATTCGCCTTCGGCCGTCATGATCGCGCCGGCCGGCGCCGCCGCCTTAATCTCGATTTCGAACGTCAGGCTGTTCAGCAGGTTGCGCGGAACGGCGGCCAGGTACTGCGCGGCGGCGCCGCCTCGGGTGTTCGGGTCGGTGAAGTCGATGGTGATGACGTTCGGATCGACAAAGACGCCCTGGTAGGCGTCGCGCAGCCCGATCAGCTGGCCGTCGTCGACGAAGAACGACACGCCGTTGGCCTTGCCTTCGATGCGGCCGATGTGGGCCTTGGTCAGGCCGCCGGCCAGGATCAGGTGAATCTTGTCGAAGGTCGCCTTGTAGGACAGCTTCAGCACGGCGGTTTTGCCGGCACCGACGTTCTGCAGGTCGATCATCTGGTCGTAATTCATGGGGTGTTCCTTGGTGGAGTTGAGTGGGGGGGGGGGGGGGGGGGGGGCGGGCCGGGACGACAGCGCCCGCAGCGGGTGGGGGCGGGCGGGTTCGGGGGCGCATAGGGGCCGC